>DATGFS010000048.1 GCA_035308905.1 bacterium
CTGGTACTCACCAACGTGCTCTGCAAGGAAGAGGGTCTCAACCCGACCGGCTCCTTCAAAGCGCGCGGCCTTTCCGCGGCGATCAGCAAGGCCAGGGAGCTCGGGGTCAAGACGATCTCGATGCCGTCCGCCGGCAACGCGGCGTCCGCGGCCGCGGCCTACTGCGCCCGGGCCCACCTCGAGCTCTATCTCGTGATGCCGGTGGACGTCCCGCACACCAACAAGGCCGAGTGTGTGACGTACGGGGCGCACACCTACCTGATTCACGGGCTCATCACGGACGCCGGCGCGGCGCTGCGGAAGGCCGGGGCAAGCCGCGGCTGGTTCGATATGTCGACGCTCCGCGAGCCGTATCGCGCCGAGGGCAAGAAGACGCTCGGCTATGAATTGGCGGAGCAGCTCGATTGGACGCTGCCCGACGTGATCATCTACCCGACGGGCGGCGGGACCGGGATTGTGGGGATGTGGAAGGCGTTCGCGGAGATGGAGGCGCTCGGCTGGATCGGCTCCAAGCGGCCGCGGATGGTCGTCGTGCAGGCGGCCGGCTGCGCGCCCATGGTGCGGGCCTATCGGGAAGGCAAAGAGCAGGCGGAGCCGTGGCGCGACGCGCAGACGATCGCCGCGGGCCTGCGCGTGCCGCAGGCGATCGGCGACTACCTGATCCTGCGCGCCGTGCGCGAGAGCGGCGGAACCGCCTACAGCGTGACCGACGAATCGATTCTCGGCGATATGCAGGAGCTCGCCCGCGAGGACGGCCTGTTTGCGTGCCCGGAAGGCGCGGCCACCTACGGCGCGCTCAAGGCGATGGTGCGCGACGGACTTGTCCGCAAAGACGAACGGGTCGTGCTCTTCAATACCGGCGCGGGGCTCAAGTACGTCGACCTGATCCGGCCCGAGCTGCCGGAGTTCAAGCCCGCCGAGCCGCCGGCCGCGCTCAGCGCGTAGCGGATGTCTCAGCCGCGATTCCGCCGGAAAACGCGCCGGGCGTCGTCCGCGCGGGAGCGCGCCGCGGGATGGCGGGGACTGGCGCGCGCCGCCGAGTCGCTTGTCGTGCTGCGGGGCGTGCTCGACGATGCGGCGGGTCAGGCCTGGCGGGCCCTGGTCGCGGCGCTGGTCCGGGAGACTCCCGATGCGGAGCGGGCCGCGGCCGCGTACGCCCGGCTGTTCACGCTGCTGGCCGCGGAGACGGAGCTCGGCGCGGCGGCGCTCGTCGGCGACGCATGGCAGACGCATCTCGTCGGGCGGCTTCTCGACGACGACAACCCGTTCAGTCACAAGGCGGAACGCGCGCCGTGGAGCGCGCTCGGCCCCGCGCTGGTGGCGCAGGTGCGGACCGACCTCGCCGCGCTGGCGATCTGTCACCGCGACGGCGGGGCCGCGCTCTTCGAGGCCACATCACGTCTGACGGGACGGCCGGCGGTCGCGTGGGACGGCTTCCGGCCGCTCGACGGGGCCGCGGCGAATCCGGCGCGCCTCAGAATGATGCGCCGGCTGCACGCGGCGCGGGAGTGGCCGCCGCTCGCGCGCGAACTGGCCGCGTACTTCGCCTCGGAGGGCGTGGGGTTGTTCGGCCGGTACCGGGCGTTTCGCTGGGTGCGCGACGGCGGGGCGGGCCGCCTCGAAGGGGTGACCTCACCGGATCCCGTGCGGCTGGCCGATCTTGTCGATTACGAGTTGGAGCGCGAACCGGTCCTCGAGAACACGCGGCAGTTCGTCGCGGGCGGCCCCGCCAACAACGTGCTGCTGTACGGCGACCGGGGTACCGGCAAGTCCTCGACGATCAAGGCGCTGGCCAACGAATACGCGGGATCCGGCCTGCGGCTCGTCGAGGTGGCCAAGGATCACCTCGGCGACTATCCGCGCATCCTCGCGCTGCTGCGCGGCCGCCGCGAGCGGTTCATCCTGTTCGTCGACGATCTGTCGTTCGACGAGCACGAAACGCAGTACAAGGCGCTGAAGGCCGTCCTCGAAGGCGGCCTCGAGGCGCGGCCCGACAACGTCGTCTTGTACGCGACCAGCAACCGCCGGCGCCTCGTCGTGGAGCGGTTCTCCGACCGCCAGACGGACACGCTCGAAGACGAGGTGAATCCGCAGGAGGCCGCGGAGGAAAAACTATCGCTCGCGGACCGCTTCGGCATCCACGCGCCGTTCCTCGTCCCGGATCAGGACCGATACTTGAAAGTCGTGGACGGCTTGGCGGCGCAGTTCGGCCTGGAGGTGCCGCGCGAGGATCTCCACCGGCGCGCGCTCACGTGGGCCCAATGGCACAACGGGCGCTCGTGCCGGGCGGCCCGCCAGTTCGTCGACGCGCTGCGCGGGGAAGCCGTCGTGCGGGGCGCTAGCGAAGCAGGGTCAAGAGAACCGCGACCGGGAGCGGGCTCGCGAGCGTCGTCACGATCACGGCGCCGCTGACGAGCGCCGGCGCGGCCCCGAACTCCGACGCCCAGATCGCGGCCGTCACCGCGGTCGGCAGGCTCGACTGCAGGATGCTGGTCTGCCGCGCGACACCCTCGAGCCCCACCCACGGCGCGGTCACCCACGCCAGGACCGGCGCGGCGCCGAGGCGGATGACCGTCGCCACGGTGATCGCCGGCCACTCGCCGTGGGGACGGACCTGCGCCAGCTGCACGCCGATCAGCAGCAGCATCACCGCGACCGCCCCGTTTGCGAGCAGTTCGGCCGCCTTGGCGACGGGCGCCGGCGGAACGATCCCGAGGACGTCGAGCGCGAGACCGACGGCCACCGCGTAGGTCACCGGCAGCCGCGCGAGCGTCCGGAGCGCGCGCCGCGCGCCGGAATCGGCCTGCGCGGCGAGGTAGGCGGCGAGCATGTTCACGATCACGGCCTGCACGGCGAAAAACGCGAGCGCCGCGGCGAGCCCCCTGGTACCCCAGGCGAACAGCGCGAGGGGCAGGCCCGCGTTGCCGGCGTTGCTGAACAGCGTCGCGAGCATGAGGCCGGTGCGCCGCGTGCGGTCCCAGCCGCACGCCGCCGCCACCGCCGCGGTGATTGCCCCGATCAGCACCAGCTGCAGGATGAGGTAGATGGTCATCCGCGCCAGCACGCTGTGATCGCCGATCCCGGTCGTGACGGCGTAGAAGGAGATCGCCGGCACGAGCACCGCGACGGACACGGCCGTGAGCGGCTGCGCCTCGACGACGCGGGCGCGGCCGAGCGCGTATCCCGCGGCGCCGATCAGCAGCACCGGCCCGATCACGTTGCTGAAGACCGTGAGGAGACCGGTCAGCTCCGGACCACCTGAACGAGCTCGATGAGCGTGGCGCCGTCCCGCGGATCCAGGAATACGCCGAACGCCCCGCCCGGATCGCGGCGCGGGCGGTCTTCGAGCGTGCGCAATCCCGCCGCGGCGAGCTCCGCGACGGCGCCGTTGATGTCGGCGACCTCGAAGGCGACGTGATGAGGGCCTTCCCCGCGGTCGCGCAGCGCCGCGGCCCAGATCGTTCCATCCGTGAGCGGCTGGATGAGGTGCAGGAGGGTATCGCCGGCGCCGAGCAGCGCCACCGTGGCCTCGCCGCGGTAGTCCTCGACGCCGAGCACGTCGAGGCCGAGACCCGCGCGGTACGTCTCCGCGGCCGCCTGGGCGTCGCGGACGATGATGCCGACGTGATGAATACGCAGCGCTTCCGGCACGCCTGCCGCTTCGTGTCCGTGCCGCGGCATCTCCTGCCCCTGCAGGGAGGCCCGCCGCGGGCTGTCGAAATGCTTTGCTCCTCGACGTTCACGCGCGGAGGATCCCATGGCAGAGTACGCGATCGTCGATTCGGAGAAGATCGATTCGGACGTCACCTACGAGCCGCCGCTCGTCATCGCATTCGGTGTGGACAAGCACAGCGTGGGCTCCCGCACGATCACGATGGGGCGGACGCGCATTCCGCCGGGCGGCCGCAACCAGGCACACTACCACACCTGCGAGGCATCGTTCTTCATCCGCAAAGGGCGCCTGCGCATCTTCATGGGCGAGCACCGCAAGGAGTACGTCGTCACGGAAAACCAGTTCGTCTACATTCCGGCCGGGGTCATCCACGGGCTGCAGAACCTGAGCGACACGGAAACGGCCGAGCTGATCTTCACGTACGGCAACTGCCCGAGCAAGGACGACGCCGGCACGTTTTTCGTGGAAAAGCCCTGGACCGCCGCGTCGCCGAACAGCGCGCGGTAGCGCCGGGAACGGGGGACAAGGATGCCGTTTCACAAGTGGGACACGCTGCCCGACGAGGTCATCTCGCCGCATTACTCCACCGCCACCGGCGGCACCGTCACCGGTTCGATCATCGAGGTCGGGCGGTACCGGATGGCCGGCGGAACCGGCGCCGAGCCGCACAAACATCCGAACGAGCAGATCATCTATCTCCTCCGGGGGAAGCTGCGGGCCCGCGTCGGCGATGAGGAACGGACCGTCGAGGCGGGCGAAGTCATCCACGTGCCGCCGAACGTGGTGCACGAGGTCCGCGCGCTCGAAGACAGCGTGTTTCTGAGCAGCAAAAACCTCGTGGACGGCAAGGGCAGCAGCGGCTGGTCGGCCGCTGCGCGCGTGGACGAGCCACGCGCAACCATGTCATCCAAGCGCGTGGACGAGCCGCGCCCGTAGATGAGCGACTCCACGGAACAGCCCTGGCGCATCGACCGGACCGGCGGCATGGTGATCGAATGGGACGCCGGCATTCGGATGGATGACGGCATTGTGCTGCGCGCCGACATCTTTCGCCCGGACGGCGAGGGGCGCCATCCGATCCTGCTCACCTACGGGCCGTATGCCAAAGGGCTGCCCTTCCAGCAGGGCTATCCCGACCAGTGGAACCGGATGGCGGAGCAGCATCCCGACGTGTCGCGCGGCTCGTCATGCCGCTACCAGAGCTGGGAGACGCCCGACCCCGAGAAGTGGGTGCCGGACGGGTATGTCTGCGTGCGGGTCGATTCGCGCGGCGCGGGCCGCTCCCCGGGCTTCCTCGATCCATTCTGCCCGCGCGAGACGCGCGACCTCTACGAGTGCATCGAATGGGCGGGCGCCAGGCCCTGGAGCAACGGCCGGGTCGGGCTCGCCGGTATTTCGTATTACGCGATCAACCAGTGGCACGTCGCCGCGCTGCAGCCGCCCCACCTCGCCGCGATCTGTCCGTGGGAGGGCGCGGCGGATTGGTACCGCGACATGACCCGCCACGGCGGCATCGTCTGCGATTTCTGGGGCAACTGGATGAAGAAGCAGGTCGTCACCGTACAGCACGGTGTGGGCGATCGCGGCCCGGTCAACCCCAACACCGGACAGCCGGTCGCCGGTCCCGAGACGCTGTCCGACGAGACGCTTGCGGCGAACCGCGCCGACCTTCGCGGCGCGGTGCTGGCGCGGCCGCTCGACGGGCCGTATTATCGGGAGCGCTCTCCCGACTGGTCGCGGGTGCGGGTGCCGCTCCTCTCCGCCGCCAACTGGGGCGGCCAGGGGCTGCACCCGCGCGGCAACTTCGAAGGTTTCATGCGCGCCGCGTCCACGGAGAAATGGCTCGAAGTCCACGGCCTCGAACACTGGACGCACTTCTATACCGACTACGGGCGGACGCTGCAGCGGCGCTTCTTCGACCATTACCTCAAGGGCGTCTCGAACGGCTGGGAAGACCAGCCGCGCGTGCTGCTGCAAATTCGCCACCCGGACCGGTTTGAGGAACGGGCGGAAGACGCGTGGCCGCTCCCGCGCACGCAGTGGAGGCGGTGGTACTTGGACGCCGGCCGACCCTGGGCCCACGGCGTGAGCCAAAGCGCTCCGGGCAACCATGAAATTAACGCCGGCACCCTGTCGACGGAGCCCGTCTCGGCCGCGGCGAACGCCGTCTACGAAGCCGCCGGCTCGGGCGCCACCTTTACCACGCCGCCGCTCGCGGACGCGACCGAATTCACCGGCCCCGCGGCGGCGAAGATTTTTCTCTCGTCGAGCACGAGCGATACCGACGTGTTTGCCGTCCTGAGGGCGTTCGATCCCGCGGGCCGCGAGATCGACTTCCAGGGGGCGCTCGATCCGCACACGCCGATCGCGAACGGATGGCTGCGCGCCTCGCACCGCCGGCTCGATCCGGGCCTGTCGACGCCGTGGCGTCCATATCACACGCACGACCATGCCGAGCCGCTGCTCCCCGGCCGGGTCTACGAGCTCGACATCGAGCTCTGGCCGACGTCGATCGTAGTGCCGGCGGGCGGCCGCCTCTCGATCACGATCCTCGGCCGCGACTTCGAACGGCCGGGACCGGCCCAGGAAATCCGATCCTTCGTGACGCCGTTCCGTGGCTCGGGGCCGTTCGTCCACGCCGATCCCGACGACCGGCCGGCGTCGGTGTTCGGCGGCCGGAACACGCTGCACACCGGAGGGGCCCACGGGTCGTTCGTGCTGCTGCCGGTGATCCCGCGCTGATCGCGCCGTCGGCGTGAGGGCGGGCGGCAACTTCGGGGGGTGGGCGATGCGGAGACGCACGTTGCTCGCGTCGGCAATGGGGGCGCTCGGGGCCGGCGCCGTCGAACGCGCTGGGCCGGGACGGTGGGGAGCAGGGGTGGGGCCCGGGTCGGTGGCGCTCGCGCAGGGCACCGGGACGCCGCAGGGCCGATGGGTCGCCCTGGCGCCGTTTCCGGAGCCGACGCCGGAGCTGGCCGGCGGGGCCCTCAACGGCAAGCTGTACGCGATCCAGGGGCAGCGGCCGGGGTTCGTTCCGGCCGGACTCGTCTACGAGTACGATCCGGCCGGCAACGCGTGGGCCAAGAAGAAGCCGATGCCGCGCGCGCTGCACCACGGCGCGATGGTGGCCTTCAACGGCCGGATATTCATTTTCGGCGGGTTTGTGCTGCCGCAGGCCGGGCCGCCCGGATGGGTGGCGGTCAACGATGTGTGGGAATACGATCCGGGCTCGGACGCGTGGCGGGCCCGCGCGCCGATGCCGACCGCGCGCGGCGGGGCCGGCGCCACGCTGGCCAACGGGCGCATTTACGTCGTCGGCGGCGCGGGCGCGCTGCCGAACTCCCGCGACCAGGCGATCCGTCCCGGCAGCCCGCAGCGCTCGCTCGCCGTGGTGGAGGAGTACGATCCGGTAGCCAACCGCTGGCGGGCCCGCGCGCCGATGCCGATCGCCCGCAACCATCTCGCGGTCGAAAGCGTCGGCGGCAGAGTCTACGCCATCGGGGGGCGGCTGGGCGGCGCGTTTATCATCGCGATGCCGGGCAACGTCGATCTTACCCTCGAGTACGATCCCTTGACGGACGTCTGGCTGACCCGGGCCGCCATGCCGACGGCGCGCAGCGGCCTCAACTCCGCCGCCCTCGGCGGGCGCATCTACGTTGCCGGCGGCGAGCTGCAGACGTATCAGTACCTCGCCGCGTACCGGGCGTTCGAGGCCTACGATCCGGCGGCCAACGTCTGGTACCAGTTGCCCTCGCTCTTGATTCCGCGGCACGAGGCCGCGATGGCGGCGGTCGGCAACCAGATCCACATCCTGGGCGGGGACGTGCAGTCCGCGATCGTGCCGCTGCCGGCGGGGCTCAACTTCACGACGGCCGGGCACGAGGCGTTCGAGGTGAGCGCGTAATCGGCCGGGGACCTTGCCGGACGGTGTAGGCGCGGGCGTCGACGTCGGGGTCGACGTCGGGGGCACGTTCACCGACGTGGTCGCGCGGCCGGCCTCCGGCGGGCCGCTGCGCTTCTGCAAGGTGCCGAGCACCGGCGACCCGTCGCGCGCGCTCGGCGAAGGCCTGCGCCGCGTCTGCGCGGAGGGCGAGCGCGTCTCGCGCCTCACCTACGGCACGACCGCGGTCACCAACGCGGTGCTCGAGGGGCGAGGGGCGCGCATCGCGCTCGTGACGACCGAGGGGTTCCGCGACGTCCTCGAGATCGGCCGGCAGCAGCGCGACCATCTTTACCGGCTCGACGTCCCCGGACGGACGCCCCCCGCGGTGCCGCGCGCGCTGCGCTTCGAGGTGGCGGAACGGCTGGATCACCGCGGGCAGGAGCTCGTGCCGCTCGACGAGGCCGGTGTGCTGCGTCTCGCCGGTACCTTGCGGGAGGCGAGCGTGGAGGCCGTCGCGGTCAGCTTTCTCCACGCCTACGCGAACCCGGCGCACGAACGGCGGGCGGGGGCGCTCCTCTCCGGGGTCCTTCCGCACGTGTGTCTCTCCTCCGACGTCAATCCCGAGTTCCGCGAGTACGAGCGCACGCACACGACGTGCGTGAACGCGCAGTTGATTCCGCTGGCGGACCGGTTCCTGGCTGACCTCGAATCCGGTCTCGCCTTGCGCGGGCTGCGCGGCGCGCTGCGCCTGATGCAGTCGAGCGGCGGGATGGCCGCGCCGGGCCAGACGCGCCGCGTTCCGCTCGCGCTGCTGCTCTCCGGTCCGGCGGGCGGAGTGGCGGCGGCCCGCGCCGTCGCCGGCACGGCCGGCATCGGCGACGCGGTCGCGCTCGACATGGGCGGCACCTCGACCGACGTCTGCCTGATTCACGGCGGCCAGGTGGAGACGCTCACCGAGCGCCGTGTGCTGGGCCAGCCCGTGCGCCTCCGGTCGCTCGCGGTGGAAAGCATCGGCGCGGGCGGCGGGTCCGTTGCGTGGGTCGACGAGGGCGGCGCGCTTCGGATCGGACCGCGGAGCGCCGGCGCGGAACCCGGTCCGGCCTGCTACGGGCGGGGCGGCGAGGAACCGACGGTCACGGACGCCTACGCGGTGCTCGGTTATCTCGACCCCGACGCCGGGGTGGGCGGGCTCCGCCTCGACCCGGCCCTGGCCTGGCGCGCGATCGAGCCGCTGGCGCATCGTTTCACCATGTCTGTGCCGGACGCGGCCGCCGGCATCCTCGAGATCGCCAACGCGGCCATGACGCGCGCGCTGCGCATGGTGTCGGTCGAGCGGGGCGCCGACCCGCGCGGCCTCGCCCTGATCGCCTACGGCGGCGCCGGTCCGGTCCACGCCGGCCGGCTCATTCAGATCGCCGGCATGCCGCGGGCGCTCGTGCCGCCGTGCTCGAGCGGGTTCTCGGCGTACGGCTGTCTCGTCGCCGACCTCCGGTACGACGCGGTGCGCACGGTGCGCTTCGATCTCGGCGCCGCGGGGCCCGACACGTGGGAGGCGCCGTTCGCGCGGATGGAGGCGGACCTGCTGGCGCGGCTCGCCGAAGACGGCGTGGAAGCCGGCCGCGTGGTTTTGGAGCGCACAATGGATCTGCGGTACCGCGGTCAGAACTACGAGCTCGAAGTCGGCGTCGCGCCCGGGCTGGACGCCCCCGCGATCCGGCGGCGCTTCACGGAGCGGCACCGGCGGCGGTACGACTACGAGACCGGCGAGCCCGTGGAATGCGTGAACCTCAGGGTGAGCGCGGTGGTGCCGTCGCACAGCGTCGCGCCGCCCGCGGCGGCCGAGGGTCCGTCGCGGGGCGGCCGCGTCGAGCGGCGGGTCTTCTTCTACGGGCACGGATGGGTCTCGACGCCGGTCTATGCGCGGGAGGCGATCGGTCCGGAAGCCCAGGTGGCCGGGCCGGCCGTCCTGCAAGACGCGTGGTCGACGATCGTGGTGCAGCCCGCGCAGGCGCTGCGGTGCGATGCCGCGGGTCTTCTGTGGATCGAGGCGGCCTGATGCGCGGACGGCCGATCGATCCCGTCACGCTCGAGGTCGTGCGGCACGCGGTCTTCTCCGTCGCCGAGGAGATGCGCGCCGTGCTGATGCGCTCGGCCCGGTCCCCGGTTCTCAAGGAGGCGGGCGACCTCTCCTGCGCGCTCACCGATGCCCGGGGGCAGCTCGTGGCCCAGGGCCGCGACATCCCCATCCACCTCGGGGTGATGGCGTTTACCGTGACGGAGTTCCTACGGCGGGTGCCGGCGGCCTCGCTCCGCGAGGGCGACGTGTACTTCACGAACGACCCGGAGGTCGGCGGCAACCACCTGCCGGACGTGAAGGCGATCACGCCCGTCTTCCACGAAGGCCGGGCGGTCGCGTTCGCCGTCAACCTCGCCCACTGGCCGGACGTCGGCGGCGCGCGGCGCGGCAGCTACGTCGCGACGGCGCGAGACCGGTACGCGGAAGGCCTGTGCATTCCGCCCGTGCCGTTGTTCGCCGCCGGCGCGCCCAACGAGGCGATGCTGGAGATGGTGCTGTCGAACGTGCGGGGGCGGGAGGAGCGGCGGGGCGACATCCTCGCCCAATGCGCCGCCAACGCCGTGGCGGCGCAGCATCTGCGGGAGATCTTCGAGCGCTTCGGCGCGGAGACGGTGGACGGGTGCCTCGCGCGCATGCTCGACGAGTCCGAGCACCTGATGCGCCGCGCGATCGCGTCGCTGCCCGCGGGCGAGTATTCGGGCGAGGATTGGCTGGACGGCGACGGCATCGACGAGCGTCCCGTCCGCATCGCCGTGCGCGTCCGGCCCGCCGGCGACCGCCTCGACGTCGACTTCGACGGCACCGCGCCGGAGACGGCGGGCCCGCTCAACGCCACGCGCTTCGTGACGGCGTCGGCGGTGTTCTACGCCGTGCGGGCGCTCTTGGGCCCGGAGATACCCGCGAACGCGGGCTGCTACCGGCCGATTCAGCTGCGCGTTCCCGGCGGCACCGTATTGAACCCGGGGCCCGAGGCGCCCAGGGTGGGCGGCAACCACGAGACATCCCAGCGCGTCGTCGACGCGATCTTCCGCGCGCTTGCGCCGGTGCTGCCGGACCGGATCGTCGCCGGCGGCCCCGGGACCTCCGGCCTCGTGATGTTTGCCGGACGCCACGAGGACGGCCGCCCATTCGTGTTGTACGAGGTGCACGGCGGCGGCGAGGGCGCCGGCCGGAGGCGGGACGGCACGAACGCGGTGCGGGTGCACATGAGCAACGTGATGAACACACCGGTCGAGGTGATCGAAAGCGAATATCCGCTGCGCGTGGAGCGCTGCGCCCTGCGGCCGGACAGCGGCGGGCCGGGCCGCCACCGCGGCGGGCTCGGCCTCTGCCGGTCCTACCGCGTGCTGTGCGGGCAGGCGGAGCTGTCCACGATGATCGAGCGCGCGCGCGTGCGGCCGTGGGGCGTCTTCGGCGGCGGGGACGGCGCGCCGTTTCGCGTCACCTGCGAGCGCGACGGCGAGCGGATCCCCGTGGGCAGCAAGGAGAACCGGGACGTCCGTGCCGGCGACCTGATCGTGCTGGAGAGCTCCGGCGGCGGCGGATACGGTCCCGCGGAGGAGCGCCCCGTGGAGCTGCGGCGGGCGGATCGCGCGAATGGGTACGTGACCAACGGGGAGGGGGACGAGGCGTGAGGCTGCGGGATCGCGTGGCGGTCGTCACCGGCGCGGCGAAGGGCATGGGGGATGCGATCTGCGAGGCGCTCGCGCGCGAGGGCGCGTCCGTCGTGGCCGCCGCGCGAGACGCGGGGCCGCTCGCGGCCCTCGTGGAGCGGCTCGCGCGCGTCGAGGGAGCGGGGCCGCGCCATCTGGCCGTGCCCACCGACGTGACGCGGGAGGACCAGGTGGCCGCGCTCGCGGAGCGGACGCGGAAGGAGTTCGGACGCGCCGACATCCTCGTCAACGCCGCGGGCACGATCGGGCCGATCGAGACGCCGCTGCACAAGATCCCGCCCGAGGAATGGGACCGCGTGCTCGCCGTCAATGTGCGCGGGGTGTTTCTCTGCTGCCGCGCGTTCGTGCCGTCGATGATCGAGCGGAAGTACGGCAAGATCATCAACATCGCCGGCACGTCCGGGCTCCGCGGCTACCGCTACCGCGCCGCGTACTCGTCCTCGAAGTGGGCGGTCCGCGGGCTGACGCGCACGCTGGCCCTGGAGGTCGGCCCCTACAACGTCAACGTGAACGCGATCTTCCCGGGCGTGGTCGAGGGCGACCGCATGCAGACGATCATCGCGGAGAAGGCGCGGGTGCGGGGTACGACGCCGAAGGCCGTCTTCGACGAGTACGTTTCGGAGATGGCGATGCGCCGCTTCACCGCGGAGACCGACATCGCGAACGCCGTGGTGTTTCTCGCCTCGGACGACAGCCGGCAGATCGCCGGCCACGAGATCGTCGTCGACGGCGGCTGGGACGTCTAGGGATGCCCGCGGCCCCGTTTGACTATCACGCGCCCGCGACCGTGGCGGAGGCGCTCGCGACGCTCAACGCGCTCGGCGACGACGCGAAGGTCCTCGCCGGCGGACAGAGCCTCGTGCCGATGCTGACGCTGCGGCTCGTGCGGCCCGCCGCCGTCGTGGACATCCACGGGCTGGACGAGCTGCGCGGCGTCCGCCGCGACGGGGACACGCTCGAGATCGGCGCGCTCGTCCGTCACCGCGCGCTCGAGCTCGGCGAGGGGCCGCTCGGTTCGTGTCCGCTGCTCCAGGAAGCCGCCGGGCTGATCGGCAACGTGCGCGTCCGGGCGATGGGCACGATCGGCGGCAGCCTGGCGCACGCGGATCCCGCGGCGGAATGGCCCGCGGTCGTCCGCGCGCTCGACGGCGTCCTCGTCGCGCGCGGCCCCGGGGGCGAGCGCGCGATTCCGGCGGCGGAGTTCTTCACCGGCCTGCTCTCGACGTCGCTCCGGCCGGGCGAGCTGCTCGCGGCGGTCCGGCTCCCGCTTCCGGCCGGGCGCGCGGGCTACGCGGTGGAAGAGTTCACCCGCCGCGCCGGGGACTTCGCCGTCGTGGCGGCGATGGCCGCGGTCGAACTGGACGGCGGGGGCCGCGCCTCGCGCGTGCGGGTCGCCGTCGCCGGCGCGGGACCCGCGCCGGTCAGACTTGCGGCGGTCGAGAAGGCGCTCGCCGGCGTCGAGCCCTCGGAGCAGGCGTTCCGGCAGGCCGTCGCCGATCACAAACTCGAGATCGAGCCCGACGGCGACGTGCACGCCTCCGCCGACTACCGCCGGCATCTCACCCGCGTGCTGACCGTGCGGGCGTTGGTGCGCGCGGCCGCGCGCGCGGCGAAGGGAGCGCGGGCATGACGGAGTTGACCATCGCGTTCACGCTGAACGGGGAGCGGCGCGAGGTCCGCGTCGCCGCCCACGAGACGCTGCTCGCGCTGCTGCGGGACGGTCTCGGCGCGATCGAGGTCAAGGACGGCTGCGGGGAGGGCGTCTGCGGCACCTGCACGGTGCTGCTCGACGGCGAGCCGGTGAGCAGCTGCCTGCTGCTCGCCGTCCGCGCCGCCGGACGCCAAGTGACCACCGTGCGCGGTCTCGCGCCGGTCGGGAGCCTGAGCCCGCTGCAGGAGGCGTTCGTGGCCCACGGCGCGGCGCAGTGCGGATTCTGCACGCCGGGGATGCTCCTCACCGCGCACGCGTTCTTGCAACAGCATCCGCGGCCGACGCGCGACGACATCCGCCGTGCGATTTCAGGGAACCTCTGCCGGTGCACCGGCTACGCCAAGATCATCGACGCGATCGAAGCCGCGTCGGCGGGCGCGGCGCCGCCGAGTCCGTCCAGCGCGGGGCCGGCCCGCCGTGGCTAAGTCTCCGGCCCGCGGGGGTTCGGTCGCGGTCCGTCCGGCGGAGGAACTCCGGGTCGTCGGCCGCCCGATCGCGCGCCACGACGCGCGCGACAAGGTGCAGGCGGCGACGCTTTACGCGGCCGACTGGCAGATGCCCGGCATGCTGCACGGCGTGGTGCTGCGGTCGGTGTATCCGTCCGCGCGGATCCGGCGCCTCGACACCGCGCGCGCGGCCGCGCTGCCGGGCGTCGCCGCGGTACTGACGGCCCGCGACGTGCCGCACAACACGCTGTGGACGGACGTGCCCGGTCAGACGAGCCAGGTCGGCGCGCTCCGCGCCCGGATCCAGGTGCTCGCCGACCGCATGGTCCGGTACCAGGGCGAGCCGGTGGCGCTCGTCGCGGCCGAGACGCTCGAAGCGGCGCACGCGGCCCTCGAGGCGATCGAGGTCGAGTACGAACCGGCGGCCGGCGTTTTCGATCCGGAGGAGGCCCTCCGCCCCGGCGCCCCGCGCGTGCACGAGGAAGGCAATCTGCTCGCGCGGTGGCACGTGCGGTGCGGCGACGCGGACGCAGCGCTCGAGCGGGCCGACGCCGTCGTCGAGCATACCTACCGCTGTCAGTTCATCGATCACGCCTACCTCGAGCCCGAATGCGGCGTGGCGTGGGTCGACGCCGACGGCGTCGTGACGATCCGGGTCGCCACGCAGGTGATCGAGCACTTCCGCGACGTCGCCGAGGTCCTGGGGCTGCCCCACAACCGGGTGCGCGTCATCGGCACGTACGTCGGCGGCGGCTTCGGCGGCAAGGAGGACGTGACGGTCGAGGTTTTCCTCGGCCTGCTCGCGTCGCGGACGCGGCGGCCGGTTCGCATGATCTGGTCCCGCCAGGAGTCGCTGCTGGCCCGCCCCAAGCGGCATCCGTTCCTGCTCCACTACAGGACGGGAGCGTCGCGCGACGGCACGCTCGTGGCGCAGAAGGTCGAGCTGCTCGCGGATTCGGGCGCCTACGCGTACCTCAGCGCGCTCGTGTTGATGTACGCGACGGTCACCGCGGCGGGCCCGTACCGCATTCCGAACGCGACAATCGACGCGCGCGTCGTCTACACGAACAACCCGCCGACGAGCGCGATGCGGGGCTTCGGCGGCATGCAAATGGTGCTCGGCTACGAGTCGCAGATGGACGGCCTCGCGCGCCGCCTGGAGCTGGATCCCGTCGCGATCCGCGTCCGCAACGCGCTGCGCAAGGGTGACCGGCTGCCGGTCGGCCAGGAGCTCGAGACACACGTCGGGGTGGCGGAGGCCGCGCAGCGCGCGTGGGCCGCGCTCGGACCGCGGCGCGCTCCGTCGGCGCCGGCCCGGCGCGCCGGCCGCGGGCTGGCCTGCAACATCCAGCCCTACGGACGGATCGTCTGGCTCCACGACTGGGCCAGCGCGTGGGTCGGCTTCGAGATGGACGGGACCCTGGTCGTCCGCAGCGGCGTGCCGGATGTCGGCGGCGGCCAGGCGTCGTCGCTGTGCCAGATCGCGGCCGAGGTCCTCGGCGTCGCCGTGGAACGCGTCGCCGTGCACATCGGCGACAGCGCCCTCACGCCGCTCGCCGGCACGACGACGGCGACCCGCCAGCTCTACATGTCCGGGAACGCCGTGCTGCAGGCGGCGGCCGGCCTGCGGGCGCAGGTCCTGCCCGTCGCCGCGCAGATGCTGGAGACGCCGCTCGACCGGGTGACGCTGCGCGACGGCGGAGCCGCCGGCGCGTCGGGCCGCCGCCTCGAGTGGGCCGCGGTGCTGAAAGAATGCGCGCGCCTCGGCGTCTCCCGCAGCTATCTCGGTGTGTATCACGCCCCCGCGGGCGATCCGGTCGACCTCGATCGCGGGGGCGGGCGCATCTTTCCCGACTACACCTTCGGCGCGCACGCCGTGGAGGTGGAAGTCGACACCGAGACCGGGGCCGTCGCCGTCGTGCGGCACGTGGCGTGCCACGACGTCGGACGCGCCATCAATCCGCAGAGCGTAGAGGGCCAGATCCAGGGCGGCGCCGTGATGGGGCTCGGCTACGGCCTCATGGAAGAGGTCGTGCTCGACCGCGGCGTCAACCTGTCCACCAACCTGGCCAGTTACCTGATCCCGACCTCGCTCGACGTCCCGGACGTGGAGCCGCTCCTGCTGGAGTCGCATGAGGGCAAGGGCCCGTTCGGCGCGCGCGGCATCGGCGAACCGCCCATCGGGCCGCCCGCCGCGGCGATCGCAAACGCCGTGGAGGACGCGATCGGCGTCCGTATCACCGAGCTGCCGATCACGCCGGAGCGGGTGGCGCGGGCGCTCGGATTGCTGGGAGCCCCTAGGACCGGGCCTTGACCGAGGACTGAACCGGCGCGCCCTTGCCTGTCGGCTCCACCTCGTATACCACGACCTGGAGGGTCGTGGGCTTGAAGGCGTTGCAGGGGTTGCGTTCTTGGGGACAGTTGGAGATCGCGATCAACAGGTCGATGTCCGCGCGCAGGTCCAGGTAGTCTCCGGGCTTCGACTTGGGCTCCTGGATCCCGGTGCGGCCGTCCTGGGCCACCGGCGTATTCATGAAGACGTTGAACGAGTAGGGGATCTCGGTGAGCGGGATGCCGTAGGGCCGCAGCGCCCGCTCGAAGTTGTTGCGGCAGTTGGGCGTGCCGCGCACGCCGTACCGGAACGAGTTCGTGTACTCGCTGCACGACCCGCTGATGATGTCGTGCACCCCGCAGGTGTCGGCGGTGATCGTCATCAGCTGCGTCGCCTTGGTGGAGTAGAGGTGATGTCCTTTGGTCAGGAAGAGTGTGCCGTTGAGGAGCTGCGTGTTCTCGGGCGAGAGCTTATCGACGTAGTCGTTCAGGTTGAAGCAGATGAAGTCGGCCACCTGCTGGCCTTCGAGGTCCACGATCCGGCAGATTTGGCCGGCCTTGATTGTGAACGCCGTGCCGCCGCGGGGCGGAATGGTCTCTTCCCAGGCCAGCAGGGACGGGCTGATTCCGGGATGCTCCATGGGTCCCACCTCCAAAGACGCGTCGATTCGGCCGTGCGCCGGGGCGCCGCCGGCCCGAAACCGTAGGGCCCCGTTCTGCGTAGACCGGATAGCGCCCGACCCGGACCAATAACCTTCTGGCGGGGAGGATTTGCGACCTGCCTCCGGAGAAGCCGAGGGGCGCGCGGCGCAGTTCGTGCGCCGATCACCGTGGGGAGGGGTGGACGAGCATGCGGAACAGGTTAGCGATCGGCTTGTTGCTCGTGTTCCTGGTGTCCGTCATGGTTCCCGGCGCCGGCGCTCAGACGGGCACGATCAAGATCGGGGTCCCGGTCCCGCTGTCCGGCGGGAACGCCAAGATGGGCACCGACATCGTCCAGGCGGCCACGATGGCCGCGGACGAACAAAACGCGAAGGGCGGCGTCCTCGGGCGCAAGCTCGAGATCGTCTCATTCGACGACGCGTGCGACGCGCAGCAGGCCGTGACCGCCGCGCACAAGCTCGTCGACGCCGGCGTGGTCGCGGTGGCGGGCGGCTACTGCTCGTCGGCCGCGATTCCGGCGAGCGCGGTGTACCACGACTCGGGCGTCGCGTTCGTGGCGGACGCGTCGAGCAACCCCAAGCTGACGGACCAGGGGTTCGAGAACGTGTTCCGGGTCATCGGCCGCGACGACCAGCAGGGCCCCTACGCGGCCAGCTTCATGACCAAGAATCTCCACGCCAAGAAGGTCGCGATCATCCACGACAACACGCTGTATGCCAAGGGGCTGGCCACGGCGACCCAGGATGCCCTCAAGAAGATGATGGGCGTGCAGGTGGTCTTCTTCGACGCGATCACGCCGGGCGAGAAAGACTTCTCGGCGGCGCTGACCAAGGTGAAGAGCCTCAACCCGGACGTGACATACTTCACCGGCTACTACCCGGAGGGCGGTCTCGTCTGCAAGCAGTTCAAGGACCTGGGCGTTTCCGGGAAGCTGATGGCGGGCGACGCCAACAACGACCCGACGTACATCAAGGAGTGCGGTGCGGCCTCCACGGGAGTCTACGTCACGTCGACCCCGCTGCCCCAGGATCAGGCGACCGCCAAGTCGTTCATTACCCGGTACACGGCCCGGTGGAAGCAGGATCCGGGTCCGTACTCCGCTCTCGAGTATGACTCCGTCGGCGTGGTGATCAACGCGATGCAGCGCGCGAAGAGCGCGGACCGGGCGGCGATCATCAAGTCCCTCCATCAGACCGACGCCTTCTCCGGCGCGACCGGCAAGATCACCTTCGATCAGAAGGGCGACCGGAAGCAGGTGCTCTACATCACGTACATGATTAAGGGCGACAAGTTCGTGCCCACCGGAATGTGAGGTCTCCGTAGTGCTGCGGGGCCGCCCCCGACATGGGGCGGCCCCGTTTGCGCTCCGCGGCCCGCGGCAAGCGGGACCACCGTCCTAATCCATGGAGATCGCCCTCCAGCAGCTGGTCAACGGGCTGACGGTCGGGGCGTTCTACGCCCTGATCGCGCTGGGCTACACCATGGTGTACGGCATCATCCGCCTCATCAACTTCGCGCACGGCGACATCTACGCGGTCGGGGCGTTCTTCGGCCTCTCGACGTACGGGCTCCTGGCGCTCCTGCACGTCGACAACACGATCCTGACCACGCTGCTCGCCTTGATCGTGTCGATGGGCTGCACGGGCCTCCTCGGGATGCTGCTCTTCCGCGTGGCCTACCGGCCCCTGCTGCACGCGCGCCTCTCGATCCTCATCTCGGCGATCGGCGCGTCGCTCACGCTGGAGTACGGCCTCCTGCTGATCTACAGCCCGTCGTTTCTGGTCTATCCGCACCTGTTCGGCCGCAACGGGCCGTCGTTCGGCGGCATCAGCATCTCATGGCTGCAGGTCCTGATCTTCGTGTCGAGCATCGTGCTGATGGCCGGGCTGTACACCATGGTGCATCGCACGAAGACCGGGATGGCGATGCGGGCGCTCGCGATCAACCAGGACGCCGCCCGTCTGATGGGGATCAACGTCAACCGGGTCATCGGTTTGACGTTCTTCATGGGGTCCGCGCTGGCGTCGTTCGCCGGGGTCCTGACCGGTCTGTACTACTCCCAGATCTCCTTCCTGATGGGCTTTCTGATCGGGCTCAAAGCCTTTACAGCCGCCGTGCTCGGCGGCATCGGCAACATTCCCGGCGCGGTGCTCGGCGGGTTTCTGCTCGGGATCATGGAAAGTCTGGCCGCCGGCTACTACTCCAGCCGCTGGAAGGACGTCGTCGCCTTCGGCATTTTGATTGTCATCTTGGTGGTGCGTCCCCGGGGACTCCTCGGCGAGCGCGTGGTCGAACGGATGTGAAGACCCGTTCCGTCGCCCTGGCCCGCCCCGCGCAGACGGGGTCCCGGCCGCTGTATCTGGCCGGGCTGACCGCGGCGGCCGTCGTGGCCGCGATCGCGCTGCCCGCGTTCGGCGACGCCTATCTGATCGACGTCGGCACGCTGGTGCTCGTCTACGTCATGCTCGGACTCGGCCTCAACATCGTCGTCGGGTTTGCCGGCCTGCTGGACCTCGGCTACGCGGCGTTCTTCGCGATCGGCGCCTACACGACCGCGTACTTCATGGTCAACACGCACATGTCGTTCTGGCTGACCCTGCCGATCGCCGCCTGCTTCACCGGGGTCTCCGGCGTCATCATCGGCGCGCCCACGCTCAGAATGCGCAGCGACTATCTGGCGATCGTCACCCTCGGCTTCGGGGAGATCGTCCGCATCGCCGCCACGAACTTCACGTTTACCGGCGGGCCGGAGGGCATCTACGGCATCCCCCACGCGGCGCTGGGCGCCCTCGTCATCCGGACGCCCCGGGCGCTGTACTTTCTCGGCATGGCGTTCGCGCTCGTCGTCCTCGTCGGCGGTTACAACCTGTCGACGTCGCGGCTGGGCCGTGCCTGGCTCGCCATCCGGGAAGACGAGTCCGCCGCCCAGGCGACCGGCATCAACACCGTCTACTTCAAGCTGCTGGCCTACGTCCTCGGGGCCGTCTTCGCCGGCGCGGCCGGTTCGTTCTTCGCCGTGAAACTCACGGCGATCAACCCGTCGAGCTTCACGTTCATTCAATCCGTGACGATCCTCATGGCCATCATCCTCGGCGGCCGCGGGAGCCTGCCGGGGGTGATCCTGGGCGCCGCGGTGATCGTCGTGCTGCCGGAAGTGCTGCGCGCGTTCGACCAGGTCCGCATGCTCGCGTTTGGGATCGGGCTCATCGCGATGATGCTGCTGCGGCCCCAGGGACTGTGGCCCAGCCGGTACGGCCGGATCGAGGCGCGCGAAGTCGCGGAGTCGGAGGCGGAGGCCGCGGCCGGCGTCGCCGCCGGCGCCGCGGTCGTGGACTCGGCGGCGCCCGGGGCGTCCTCATGAGCGCGTCCCCGGCGGCCGTCGTGACCGGCGCGATTTTGGCCGTCGACCATCTCACGATGCGGTTCGGCGGCCTGGTCGCCGTCTCGGACGTCTCGTTTGCCGTGAAGCCCCGGGAGATTCTGAGCATCATCGGTCCCAACGGCGCCGGGAAGACGACCGTGTTCAACTGCATCACGGGCTTCCTGCGCCCGACGTCGGGCCGCATCACGTTCGAGGGCAAGGACCTCACCGGGCTGCGCCCCGACCTCGTGGTCAGGCACGGGATCGCCCGCACGTTTCAGATGATCCGCCTGTTCCCCGATCTCGGCGTGGATGAGAACGTGATGATCGGCCTCCACGGCCGCATCCGCGCCGGCACGCTCGACTCGCTGCTGCACACCCCGCTGCACCGTCGGGAGGAGGCGTGGGTGCGCGACGAGACGCGCAAGGGCCTGGCGTTCGTCGCCCTGGAGGCTCACGCGCGCCGGCAGGCGCGCGAGCTGGCCTACGGCAACCAACGCCGTCTCGAGATTGCCCGGGCGCTCGCCACGGGGCCGCGTCTCCTGATCCTGGACGAGCCGGCGAGCGGCATGAACCCCGCGGAAAAGGCCGGGCTCGTCCGGCTCGTCGGGCAGATCCGCGACTCCGGGGTGACCGTGCTGCTGATCGAGCACGACATGAGCGTCGTCATGGGCATCAGCGACCGGATCATCGTGCTGGACCACGGCGTCCAGATCGCGGAGGGCGTCCCGGACGAGATCCAGCGGGACCCGAAGGTGATCGAAGCCTACCTCGGCCGGGAGGACGCGGAGTGAGCCTGCTCGAGGTGCGGGATCTCGTCACCGCGTACGGCAGCATCGAGGCGCTGCACGGGCCGTCCTTCCATGTCGAGGAGGGCGAGATCGTGGCGCTCCTCGGGGCCAACGGCGCGGGTAAGACGACCGCGCTGCGCACGATCTCGGGCCTCTTGCGCCCGCGCTCGGGCGAGGTGCGCTTCGCGGGGCGGCGGATCGACACGCAGCCGGCGCACGAGATCGTGCGAGCGGGCCTGACGCAGGTGCCGGAGGGACGCTGGATCTTCACCCTGATGACCGTCGAAGAGAATTTGCGGCTGGGCGCCTACGTTGAATCCGGCGTCCCGCGGGCCGGTCTCGACCGCGTCTATGCTTTGTTCCCGCGCCTCGCGGAGCGGCGCACCCAGCTCGCCGGTACCTTGTCCGGCGGCGAGCAGCAGATGCTGGCGATGGCGCGCGCGCTCATGACGAGGCCGCGTATGCTCCTGCTGGACGAGCCGTCGATGGGCTTGGCGCCCGTGCTGGTCCATCTCATCTTTCAGAAGATCGGCGAGATCAACCGCGAGGGAACGACGGTCCTCCTCGTGGAGCAGAACGCCAACGCCGCGCTGCGCCTCGCCAAGCGGGCGTACGTGTTGGAAAACGGCCGCGTGGCTCTCGAGGGGCCGGCCGCGGAGCTGGCGCGCAACGAGGCGGTCCGCCGCGCCTACCTTGGCATCGGCAGCCGGCCGACCGCCTGACGGCGGACTGTCCGGCCACCATGAAATTAAAGCGGACCGGCGGCTGATTGCGGAGGTCTTCGATGCCCGAACCCCCAGCACTGTACGATCGCGGTCCCGGTACGCCGCTCGACGTCGACCGGGCCTTCTACGGACGGCTGGCCCAGGAGGTGGGGAGCCGCACCCAGGTCGAGCGGTTCGTTATTCCGATCCGGTCGGGCCGGGCGTGGACCGTGCCGGCGGGCCACCTCTGCCGGATGGTCACCGCCGACGGGCCGCAGGTCGGCGACTTCAACGCCTGGAACCTGCATAACCCCCGCGAGCGCTTCTGGGCGTCGCGCACCCGGCAGCTGTACGGCACGCACGTGACGACGTTCGACCGGCTCTGGTCGTGCCTGCCGTACCTCCGGCCGATGTTGACGATCACCGCGGACACCATCAACTACGGGTTCGACGAGGACGGGGCCGGCTGCCACGACCTGCTGGGCACGCGCTGCGATCCGTACGTGCACAAGATGCTGAACGGCGAGGAGTTCGACCTGACGTGCCACTCGAACCTGACCCGCGCGGTCGCGCCGTACCATCTCACGGAGCTCGACGTGCACGACGTCCTCAACGTATTCATGGTCACCGGCCTGCGGAAGGACGGCCGCTACTTCGCGAAGGCGTGCCCCGCGAAGAAGGGCGACTACTTCGAGTTCTTCGCGGAGATGGATCTTTTGTGCGCGATGTCGACCTGTCCCGGCGGCGACATCTCCAAGCCGATCTTCGGGCCGCATCGCGTCGATCCGCTGTCGGTGTGCCGTCCGCTCACCGTCGAGGTGTCGCGTCCCGCGCCGCAGCTGCTCGAGGGATGGACGCCGCGTCCACCGGCCGACTACCGGGGAGGGCACGGGTTGCGTTCGCCCGAATCGGCTTAAGCATGACCCGTCCCAGGATGCGTTTCGGCATCTGCACGGATCAGAATCTGCCTTGGCCCACGCTCGTCGAGCGGTGGCAGTACTTCGAGCGCCTCGGCTTCGACAGCGTCTGGGACTGCGACCACCTGAACCAGCCGAGCAACCCGACAGGACCATACTATGAGGGATGGACGCTGCTTGCCGCCCTGGCGGCGCGCACGGAGCGGATCCGCCTCGGGGTCCTCGTGAGCTGCAACACGTTCCGCCATCCCGGCGTACTCGCCCAAGAGGCGGTCACGGTTGACCACATCTCGAACGGCCGCCTCGAGCTCGGCTTCGGGGCCGGGTGGTTCGTTGCCGAGCATGAGCGGTTCGGCATACCCTTTCCGTCGGGCGGCGAGCTGGCTGGGCGGTTCCGTGAGGCGGTCCAGGTGCTCGACAGCCTCTTGCGCAACGAGACGACGACCTTCGCCGGCAAATACTATCAGCTTCAGGGAGCTTATGTGCGGCCGCGCCCCGTGCAGACGCCGCGCCCGCCGCTCACGCTGGGGGCCCACGGCCCGCGCATGCTTCGCGTCTGCGCCGAGTACGCCGACGGCTGGAACTCGTTCGGGACGGTGGAGGAGATTCGCGAGCGCAACCGGATTCTGGACGAGCACTGCGCGGCGATCGGACGGGATCCCAAGACGATCTGGCGGTCGCTGTACGGCTGGGCAAGTCACATGGCGAGTCAGGGGCTGCCCGATCCGTGGGCGAGCGTGTCGGCGTTTCGGGACGTCGTCGGCCGGTACAGCGCGGCCGGAATTAACGAGTTCATCATCGACCAGCCGCGCCCGGAGCAGTTCGCGGTCCTTGAGCGGGTCGCGACCGACGTGATTCCCGAGCTGCGCTAGGCGAAGAGCCACAGCGACATCCTCGTCACGTGGCACGCCGCCGCATCCTCGCATGACCGACAACACACGCACGGAGCCACCCGCGGCGGCCGTCCCGCCCCGCGGAGCCGGGGTCGCGCCCGATCTCGCACCGGCGGACCTCGAGCGTCTCTACTACTACATGATGCTCCAGCGGCTCGCCGAAGAGCGGGTCGTGAAGCTCTATCAGACGGGCCAGATCGTCGGCGCCTGCTTCACCGGTTGGGGCCACGAGGCGGTCGCGGTCGGCGCCGCGGCGGCGCTCGGGCCGGACGACGTCGCGGCCACCCTGCACCGGGACCTCGGCGCGCGGCTCGTGCTCGGGATGCCGCTCGGCTACTACTTCGCGAACTTCCTCGGCCGCACAGGCTCGCCGACGCGCGGGCGCGAGGGGAACTTACACATCGGCGGGCTCGGCCCGCGCATCCTCCTGCACACCGACTTCATCGGCGGCAACGTGCCGATCGCGGCGGGCGCCGCGCTCGGCTTTACCGTCCGCAAAGAGCCGCGCGTGGCCCTGGCCAACTTCGGCGAGGGCACGCTCGCGACGGGCGAGTTTCATGAAGCGGTGAACATGGCGGCCGTGCTGCGGCTGCCGCTGGCGCTCGTCTGCTGGAACAACCAGTTCGCGCTGTCCACGCCGCTCGCGCGCGAGGTGGTGGGGCCGCTCGACGTGCGGATGGCCGCGTACGGCATCCACGCGTGTTCGATCGACGGCAACGACGTGCTGGCCGTGTACCGCGCCGCGCGGGAGGCGGTGGACCGCGCCCGGTCCGGGGGCGGGCCCTCCTTCGTCGAGTGCCGGACGATGCGGGTGCGGGGGCATTCCGAGGCGGACGACGCCTCGTACGTGCCGCGCGCGATGATCGAGGAAGGCCGCCGCCGCGATCCGGTGGGGCGGTTTGCGCGGCATCTCGTCGAGGCGGGTGTGGCGACCCCGGCGCGGCTCGAGGAGATGCGCGCGCAGGCGCTCGCGGAAGTGGACGAGGCGCAGGCGTGGGCGGAAGCCAGTCCGCCGCCCGACCCGTCGGAGCTCGAGCACGGCGTGTACTGCGAGGCGACGCCGTGGCCGTAATGACCTACCTCGAGGCGATCGCGGACGGCCTGCGCCACGCGATGCGCGCGGACCCGTCCGTCATCCTCTTTGGCGAGGACGTGGGCGTCTACGGCGGCGCGTTCAAGCTGAGCAAGGGATTCATCGAGGAGTTCGGGGCGTCGCGCGTGATCGACACCCCGATCTGCGAGGCGGCGATCGTGGGGACGGCGGTCGGGGCGGCGCTCGTCGGCCTGCGGCCGGTCGTCGAGATGCAGTTTGCCGACTTCATCTCGAACGCGTTCACGCAGATGGTCAATGTGGCCGCGACGTCATCCTACCGGGCGGGCGGCTGCGTGCCGATGGTGGTGCGCGCGCCGTGCGGCGCCGGCACCCACGGCGGTCCGTTCCACTCCCAGTCGATCGAAGCCTACTTCTTCCATACGCCGGGGCTCAAGATCGTGATGCCGTCGACGCCCGCCGACGCGAAAGGCCTTCTCCTCGGGGCGATCGCGGACCCGAACCCCGTCCTGTACCTGGAGCACAAGGCGCTGTACCGGTCGCAGCGCGGTCCTGTCGAGGACGGTCTGGCCGTCGAGCCGCTCGGCCGCGCCGCGGTGCGGCGGCCCGGACGCGATCTCACGCTGCTGACCTACGGGATGATGGCGCACCGGAGCCTCGAGGCCGCGGAACGCGCGGCGGCAGACGGAATCGAGGCGGAGGTGATCGACCTGCGCACGCTCCTGCCGCTCGATCTCGACGCGGTCGCGAAATCGGTCGCGCGGACCAGCCGCGTTCTCATCGTCCACGAAGACCGCCTGCGGGGCGGGATCGGCGCGGAGATCGCCGCGCATCTCGGCGAGCATCTGTTCACGTCGCTCGACGCCCCGATCTCCCGGATCGGCGCGCCGGACACACCGGTACCCTACGCGCCGCCGCTCGAGACGGCCTATCTCCCGAGCGTGGACCGGATCTACGAGGGAATCAGGCGCCTCGCCCGTTGGTAGCGGTGAACGGTCTACCGGTCTAACGTGTCTCCCGGCTATCCCGCCTATTTGTAGAAGTACGGATCGAGGACGCTCACCTGGATGACGTGATCGACGGGGAGCCCGTTCGCCTGTGCCGCGCGCCGGATGGCGTCCGGATTCGGTCCATCGTAGATGCAGTAGGTCTTGGTCTTGTCTGTGCTCACGTATGAGTGAACCCAGGTGACCCCTTCCGCGCCGTTCTTGCCGACCACGTTCAGGCACGCCTGCGCGCCCTCATCTGTCATCGGGATCTGCAGGCCGCCGGGAAATGTCCGTTCCACCATGTACCGGGGCAATTCTCGCCACCTCCGTTGCCGAAAGTACGCGCAGATTCTCGCTTGGATTCGTGCGGCCCTTCCGATTGCTGAAATGTTTTACAGGAAGATCCGGCCCGGATCGAGGCCGCGCAGCAGCGTCAGCTCATGCTCGGTCGGCGCCTCGAGACGCCGGACCTCCGGGGCGGCCTCCAGCGTGAACCCCGTCTGTTCCTGCACCTGCTCGCGTTCCGCGCCGGGCTGCAGCGCCACGAGCCGCATCCGCCCCGACGTCGGGTCGAAATCCATCAGCGCGAGGTCGGTCACGACCGCGGTCACCCGTCCGAACAGGAGACCCGCCCCGCGCCGGCCGCCTTCGCCGTCGACCTGCCCCGGGCTGGTGACGAAGTCCAGCCGCTCCACGAACCGCCGGCGCTCGTGCCGCGTGACGATCATGATCTCCCGGCACAGACACGCGATGTCGCAGGCGCCGCCGCTGCCGGGGAGGCGCACCTTCGGCCGATCCACCGGTCCGATCACGCTCGTGTTGATGTTGCCGTAGGGATCGATCTGCGCTCCGCCGAGGAAGCCGTAGTCGAAATACCCGCGCTGCGCGTACAGGAAGATCTGGGTAATCGGCGGCAACGCGACGGCCCGCCGCGCGCCGCGCATCTCGTTCGTCGAGATCGGGAGGCGCCCGGGGTCCACTTCCAGGCCGATCGCGCCGCCTTCCACGACGATCGTCAGGCCGGGGGCGTGGGTCACGCGGGCGAGCGCAGACGCGAGCAGCGGGGTGCCGACCCCGGCGAACACGACCTTGCCGTCGGCGAGCAGCCGGCTCGCCGACACCGCCAGCAGCTCGGATGGGGAGTAGCTGACGTTCATTCGCCGGTCAACTCCCGCGCCGTCCGGCGCCGTTCGAGCATCCGCGCGGCGCCGAACTTGTCGAAGTACGCCTCGGCCGTTTCGGGTCGGTAGACGTACTCGTCGAGATAGGCCCGGACCCCGGCGACACCGTCCGTCGCGACGCGCTTGGCGTAGGCGTCGATGTGCTCGAGATCCACATCGTACTGGCCGTACATCTCGTGCGGGTACGCGCCGTAGGGGGCTTCCACGACGGCGTCCACCGCGAAGAACGGAATCACCGTCCGGTCCGCGGCGCGCCGGATCTGGTCCGGCTCGACGATCTCCTCGGCGCTCAGCACGACGGTCTGTGCGGCGGCGGCGATGTCCGCGTCCATGTGCGGGTAGCCGTCGATCTGCCCGTTGCCGAAGCGGTCCGCGCGGTGGACGTGGATCAGCGCGGCGTCCGGAAAAAGCGCGGGCACGAGGCACACCTGCTCCCTTGTGAACGGGCAGGTCATCGTCTTTGCGCCGGTCGTGCGCATGAGATCGGAGCCGAGCATCGAGAGGGTGGGGAGGAACGGCACGCCCATCGCGCCGGCGTGATAGCGCAGGCCGATCGCGAGATGGCTCCACTCCTCGAAGCGGGCCTGCCCTCCCTCGACGAACTCGCGCACGATGCGCGACAGGCCCCACGGCAGCCCGATGCCGACCCAGCTCGTGACGATCTCGCGGCAGGCGCCCGCGGCCAGGAACAGCTCCCCTTCGTAGCACATCAGGCTGCGGGACAGCACGACGTCGCGGCGGCGCTGCCGCAGCACCTCGCGGAGCAGCAGCGTCGGGGTTCTGGAGTACAGGCAGCCGCCGATCGCGATGTGATCGCCGTCGTGCACGAGGGCGGCGGCCTCCGCGATCGGCATCCGCTTGTCGCGCGGCGCGCGCGACTTGGCCTCGAGCCGGCGGCGGGCGTCCACGAAGGTCACGGACGGCCGGCCGGCCGCGGGCGCGCCCGGGTTAGGCATGCACTCGCCTCGCGCCGGGACGCAGCCGGGGCAGGACGTCGTGCGCGATCACCTCGAGCTGCTCCGGCAGGTACTCGCACGGGATGAGGACGATGTGTTCCTCCCCGGCGCCGAGGTGGGCGGCAAGCTGCTCGGCGCACTGCTCCGGCGTGCCCCTGATCGCGCTCTCCGGCGTCGACTCGCTCCACGGCGCGACGTCGAAGTACCGGCCGATGAAGTCTTTGACGCGGCGGTCCGCCTCCTCGTACGAGGCCGCCACGCAGATCGGCAGCTGGCTCACGTTGCGCAGTTCCGCCGGATCGCGTCCCTGCTCCTCGGCGAAGCCGCGGATCTTCGCCCACGTGGCGCGGAACGTCTCGGCCGTGTAGAAATAGGTCAGCCAGCCGTCGCCGTACTTGGCGACGCGCCGCAGCACCCGGTCGACGTAGCCGCCGATGAACAGCGGCGGGTGCGGACGCTGGACGGGCCGGGGCAGCATGACGGCCTGGTTGAACACGTAGCCGTCGACCGCCCCGTTGACGCTGTCCGCGGTCCACAGCCGCCGCATGATCTCGAGGTTCTTGACGAAGATCCGCCCGCGCTCCGCAAACGGGATGCCGCACGCTTGAAACTCGCGCTCGTACCAGCCGGCGGCAAGGCCGAGCACCAGCCGGCCCTTCGAGATCTGGTCCAGACTCGCCAGCTCCTTCGCCAGGATGACGGGGTTACGCAGCGGCAGGACGAGGACGCCGATACCGAGCCGAAGCCGCTGCGTTCTCGCCGCGATCGCGGTGAGGGTCGCGAGCGACTCGAGAAACGGAAATGCCCGCCGGGTGCCGAGCAGGATATGGTCCCACGCCCACGCGGAGACGAAACCGAGCGATTCCGCCGTCGCCGCGTAGGCGAGGATCTTGTCGATGCCCGGCTCGCTGGTCGCGGGCGTGAAGTTCTCCAGCGCGACCCCGAACTGCGGTTCCGGCATCAGCGTTTCCCTCCCTCGTCCGCGGGAGAACCTTCGGCCGCCTTTGGGCCTCCTGCCGCGGCATCGAGCGCGCGGACGATCCGCTCCGGAGTCATCGGCAGCTCCGTGAGCCGCACGCCGGCGGCGTTCTGGATCGCGCTCGCGATCGCGGCCGGCGGCGGGCCGGTGGGCGGCTCGCCGATCCCGCGCGCCTGGAACGGGCCTTTGCCTTCGCCGGACTCGACGATCACGGCCTGCACGTCCGGCAGGTCGAGGGACGTCGGGATCAGGTAGCCGGCGAACAACGTGCTGAGGTTGTTGCCGTTCTCGACGACGACCTCCTCCGTCAGCGCCTGGCCGATCCCCATCGCGGCGCCGCCCTGGATCTGGCCCTCGACGCTCTGCGGATTGATCGCCTGACCGACGTCGTGGCACGCCGCGTACTTGAGCAGGCGGACCGCGCCGGTCTCGGTGTCCACCTCGACTTCCGCGGCGTGGCAGCCGTACGTGAAATCCGGGAAGGTGCGTCCCTGGCCGGTCTTGAGGTCCACCGGCGGCGCCTGCTCCGCGTGAAAGGTGGCGAGGTGCGCCGCGGGGACGCCGCGGCGGCCGCACTCCACGACCATCCGGGCGAGTGAAATCCGCCGCTCCGGGCTGCCCGTGACCCCGACGTGATCATCGGCGAAGTCCAGGTCGGGCTCCGCGGCCTCGAGCAGTGAGGCGGCGACGGGCGCCACCTGCTCGCGCAATTCGCGCGCCCCGCGGAGCACCGCGTTGCCGGACATGTACAACTGGCGCGTCGCGAACGTGCCGCCGGAGAGCGGCGTGAGCGCGCTGTCGCCGAAGTGGACCGTGATCCGGTCGAGCGAGACGCCGAGCACCTCGGAGGCGATTTGCGCGAGGGAGGCCGACTGCCCACCGCCGAGGTCGGGCACGCCGGAGCGGATCACGAGCGAACCGTCCGCTTCGAAGCCGAGCCACGCGCTGGCGCGGTCGCGAAACCAGACCGTTCGCCCGTACGGCTGGATGTTGCAGGCGAACCCGCGGCCGACCAGGCCCGACGGACCTGACGGCCGGCTGCGCTCGCCGAGCGCGGCGGTGGCGCGCCGCACGAGCTCGGGCAGCGCGACGTGGGTCTCGACGGCCTCGCCGGTCGGGAGGCGGTCGCCCTTCGCCAGGAAGTTGCGCGCCCGGATCTCCTCCGGCGCGAGGCCGAGCCGCTCCGCGAGCGCGTCCATCTGCGATTCGTAGGCGAACGTGACCTGCATCGCGCCGAACCCACGCATCGCGCTCGACGGCACGTTGTTGGTGAAGGCCGCCCGGGCGTCGATCGCGACGTTCGGCACTTTGTACGGGCCGCTGCCGGTGACGAGCGCCGCGAACAGCACCCGCGGGCTGAGCAGGGGGTAGGGGCCGGCGTCGGCGACGAGCGAGATCTCCTGCGCGACGAGGCGGCCGTCGCGTGCGGCGCCCGTCTTGTAGCGCATCGTGAAGGGATGCCGCTTCGGCCGGGCGAGCAGCGAGTCGTACCGGCTCCAGACCATGCGCACCGGCTGCCCCGTCTTCCAGGCCAGCAGCGCGAGGTACGGCTCGACGGTCATGTCCTCTTTGCCGCCGAACCCGCCGCCGAGAAACGGCGTGACGACGCGCACGCGGTTGTGGGGTACGCCGAGCATCTCCGCGATCTCGCGGAAGTGCTCGATCACCTGCGTCGACGCGCGGATGTTGATGACGCCCTGGGCGTCGGTCCAGGCGACGCCCGCCTCCGGTTCCAGGTAGGCGTGGTCCACGCGCTGCGTGCGGTACGTCTCTTCGACGACGGCGTGCGCGGCCCGGAAGCCCTCGGCGACGTCACCGCGCCGCAGCGTCCAGTGCACGAGCACGTTGTCCCGGTCGTCGTGGACGCGCGGCGCGCCGGGCCGGACCGCCTCTTCGGCGTCGAACAGCCCGGGCAGCGGCTCGTACTCGATCTCGATCGCTTCGAGCGCCGCCTGCGCCCGCGCCGCGGAATCGGCCGCGACGAGCGCCACCGGCTCGCCCTGGAAGCAGACCCGGCCCGCGGCGAGGACCGGCGTGGCGAAGCGGATGAGGCCGATGCCGGTGGGATCTTCCTCGACCGCGTTGTGGGGGACGTCGTCCGCGGTCAGCACCACCGCGACGCCCGGGAGGGCCCGGGCGCGCGCCGCGTCGAGCCGGCGGATCCGCGCCGACGCGTGAAGCGAGCGAAGGACGGCGCCCGCGAGCATGCCGGGCAGCTCCCAGTCCGCCGCGTAGCGGGTAGTCCCGCGGATTTTGTCGACCGCGTCGAAGCGGGGCTGCGGCCTGCCGACGACCCGGTACGCTATGCGCCGGCGATCCACGTTCCGAGAGCCGCGACCTCGACGCCCGCCTGTTCGAGCATGCCTCGGAGGGTGCGCACCGCCGCGCGTGAGGGCGCGTGATCGCCGTGCAGGCAGATCGTGTCCACCTGCACGTCGACGGTCGTGCCGTCCACGGTGGGGATGCGTCCGTCCCGCACCGCGGCGACGGCCCGGCGGCACATCGCCTCCGGGTCCATCAGCATCGCGTCGGGACGGCGCCGGCTGGCCAGCGTGCCGTCCGGCATGTAGGCCCGGTCCAGGAAGAACTCGCGCGCCACCCGAAGGCCGGCGGCCCGGACCTCGGCGGCGAGCCGCGAATGCGGCGTCGCCACGACGGCGAGGTGCGGATCGATGCGCTTGACCGCTGCGGCGATGGCCTTGGCCGTTCCTTCGTCCACCTCGGCCACATTATAGAGCGCGCCGTGGGGCTTCACGTGCTGGAGCCGTCCCCCGAAGGCCTCGACCATGCCACGCACCGCGGCGACCTGGTAGAGGACGAGATCGTCCACCTCCTGCGGCGTGAGGTCCATCTTGTGCCGGCCAAACCCGATGAGATCCTGGTAGCCGGGATGCGCGCCGATCGCCACGCGGTGGCGCCGCAGCAGTTCGACCGTCTTGCGGATCGTCGCCGGGTCGCTCGCGTGAAAGCCGCACGCGATATGGGCCGACGTGAGGTACGGCGCGATCTCCTCATCCTGGCCCATGGGCCAGCGGCCGAGGGATTCACCCATGTCCGCGGAGATGTCGACGCGCCGCGACGCCGCTGCCATCGGCGGGCCTCCTTCGATCGAAGATCTGCGGAAGTGCGCAATACGGAACCGACGGGGCCGTTAGTTCGGCTCCGCGATCGATCAGCCCTCTCCGCGGCCCGGCAAGGCGCGTGCGCGCGCGGCGGAGAACCGTGGTGGGTCGAATGGGGCCGGGGCCGCGGCAGACGGCCCGGCATGGGAGGAGTTTGACGGCATGGATTGGGAACGGCGGCGGCGTCCGGTCGACAGCGTGCTCGACACGGCGGGACTGACCCCGCTCGTCAGGCTTCAGCGGGTCACCCGCGCGGCGTCCCCGGCTGCGCGGCCCAGCGGCCCCGCGCAGTCGGGGGATGGCACGGCCGCGGCCGTGTTTGCCAAGCTCGAGTTTTTCGGGCCGAGCGGAAGCGTCAAAGATCGCATCCTACCGTACATCGTCGCGGAGGCGGAGCGGCGGGGCGATCTCCGGCCCGGCATGATCGTGATCGAAGGCACGACCGGCAACACCGGCATCGCCACCGCGATGGTCGGCGCGGCCAAGGGCTACCGGGTGATCATCGTGATGCCCGCGGGCATGAGCCGGGAGCGGCAGGACGTGATCCGCGCGTATGGGGCGGAGTTGGTGCTGACTCCAGGCGGCGAGAGCGATGTGGATCTCGTCCTCGACAAGGTCCGCGCGCTCAAGGCCGAGCACGGAACGAACATCTGGGAGGTCGGGCAGTTCACGAACGCCGACAACGTGCGCGCGCACACGCAGACGACGGGTCCGGAGATTTGGGAGCAGACGGAGGGGCGGGTCGACGCTTTCGTCGCGGCGCAGGGGACCGGCGGCACCCTCACCGGCGTGAGCGCCTATCTCAAAGCGAAGCGTCCGGACGTGCTGTCCTTCGCGGTCGAACCGGCCGAGTGCGCGATCCTCGCGGGACGCGGCTGGGGGCCGCACCGGATCGAAGGGATCGGGGACGGGTTCATCCCCGAGGTGCTGGACTTGAAGTGGGTGGACGGCGTCGTGACGGTGTCATCGGACGACGCGATCGCGATGGCCCGCCGGCTCGCGCGCGAGGAAGGCATCTTCTGCGGCATCTCGTCGGGCTGCAACGTCGCGGCGTGCCTGAAGCTGAGCCGGCGCTACCCAGAGCTCAAGACGATCGTCACGATGATCAACGACAACGGGCTGCGCTACCTGACGACGGAGCTGTGCGGCGCAGTGCCCGACCTCGCCGTGCCGGAGCGCGAGCACGCGCCGCGGCCGGACGACGCCCGCCGGCTCGCGGCGAAGCCGCTCACGGTCGTCGAGTAGCCGTCGGGCGCGGCGGTCGGCTGCCGGCCGAGGCTACCGGTTCCGCTCGGCTTCGTGCACGATGTTGAGCGCGGTCTGCGCTTCGCCCTCGACGATCGCCCAGTCGCCGGCCGAGGCAAAGTCGTGATTGGCGTGCTGCGTCACTTCGTAGATGCGCGCCAAGGCGGACTTGACGCGTTCCACCTCCTCCGCCGCGAGGCGCAGCGCCGAGGCGCCGTCGCCCGCGGCCCCGGCCGCGCCGAGCGCCCGGAGGGCGTCCCGGTAAGCGCGTCGCGCCGCGAGCTCGGAGTCGGCCGCGGGCGTGCCGCGCCGCCGCGTGCCGCGCCGCGGCTTGGCCGCGGCGGCCTTCCGCGCGGCCGCGATTCGCGCGCTGCTGCGGTCGATCCGCTTCTGGAGATACAGTCGCACCGCGTCCACCCCGCCGGATCCGCTCTTCATCGCCGCCTCCTCTGAGATCGCGTCTCGCTCCCCGCCGGACCTGCGTTCATGCGTTCACGCGCTCCGCGAGCTCTGCGAGATCGCGCACGATCACGTCCGGCGCGAACCCCAGCCGCTCCGGTGGGGCGCCGGCCCTGTTGACCCAGGCGACCGGCAGGCCGAAGGCCTTCGCCCCCGCGGCGTCCCACGCGTTCGACGAGACGAAGAGGATCGCCGAGCGCGTGAGCCCGAGCCGGCGTTCGGCGAGGGCGTACACGTCGGGGACCGGTTTGTAAGTCTTGACGGCGTCGACGCTGAGGACGTGCGCAAACAATTGACGAAGCTCCGCGGACCGCAGCGCGCTCTCCACCATCGACGGGCTGCCGTTGGACAGCACGGCGAGCGTCTTCGGCGCCATGCGCGCGAGGGCGGCGGGGACCTCGGGGTAGGCGCGCAGCGCCAGCCACCCGTCCAGCATCCGCCGCCGCGCCTCGGGCGCGACGGAGAGGCCGAGCCGCTCGAGCGTGTAGTCGAGGGCCTCAACGGTGACCGTCCAGAAATCTTCGTACCGGCCCATCGCGGCCCGGAGCCACGTGTACTCGAGCTGCTTCTGCCGCCACGCCGGGACGACGGCCTCGGATCCCGCCGCTTCGACGCAGAGGCGGTCGAGGGAGCGGACGTCGAGGAGGGTGCCGTAGAGGTCGAAGGCCAGCGCGTCGACGGTCATCCGGTGTCCCCCCGCGGGCGGCGGCCCCGCCTCGGAGCTAGATCTCGTGCCGGCCGGTCTGCTCGGCCTGTCCGAGGCCCAGCATCTCGACGAGCTTGCCGAAGCCGTCGGCAAGCGCCATGAACGCTCCCAACTCGATCAACTCTTCCTCGGTGAACTGCGTCTTCCAGCGCCGCAGGTGCTCGTCGCCGATCGCCCGGTAGTCCTCGGTGAACAGCGTCGCCATCTCCAGCGCCGCCCGCTCGCGTGGCGTGAACACGGGATTCTCCGGATCGGACGTGGCATCGAGTTTCGCCTCGCCGAGGCCCATTTGCTCCGCCACGGCGGAGCGGACGTTGCTTCAATAACTGCAGGTGCGCAGGCGCGCCATCCGCACGCGCATCAGTTCCTTGAGCGGATGCTCGACGATGCCGCCGTAGAACGCATCCTGCCATCCCGAGTAGAACGCGCGCAGCGCCAGCGGGTGCCTCGCGAGAATGCGCAGGAGCGTGGGGTTCGGCGCCCCGCGCTTCGCCGCGTCGGCGAAGGCCCGCCGGACGTCGTCAGTCAGCGCGGTCTCGGCAACCGGCCCGATGCGAACCGTCATAGCCGTCCTCCTCGTCCTGCGCTTGTTTATGCCACCGTGACGCCGCGCACGCCGTGCTTCTCGATCAGGCGGGCCACGAGTCCCGAGCCCTTCGCCTCGTCGACGAACGCTCCCAGGAATTCCGCTCCGGCGCCCGCACGCCCGCCCGGCGTACCGATCGACTGCTGCACCCCGGTCACGCGGCCGTCCAGCACGCGCGACCCCGGCAGCGCGGCGGCAGCGGCGATGAGGCGCGGCGTAAGACAGGCCAGCGCCTCGAGCTTTTCCTCTTCGAACAATGCGACCGACGCTTCGATGCCTTCGGCGCGCACGAGCGCCGCGCGTTTGAGGGTGCGGCTGAGGAAGAGGTCATACGCGCTCTTGCCGGAGACCGCGATGCGGACGCCGTCCCGGTCCACGTCCGCGAGCGTCCGGATCGTCGAGCCGGCAGGCACGAGATACGTGACGGGAATCTCGAGATAGGCGGGGCTGAACGCGATCTCCGCGGCCCGCTGCGGCTCGTTGCCGAGGAAGGCGATGTCCCAGCGGTTGTCTCTGGCGCCGTCGGCCAGCGGCCCGGCCTGGGGAAACCGCACGAATTCCAGCGGCACGCCGAGGCGGCGGCCGATTTCCCGCGCGAGATCGGGCGCGATGCCGCGCGGCTCGCCGGCCGGCCCGTCGGGCAGCACGAGCAGGAAATTCCCGTCGTTCAGGCCGGTGCGCAGGGTGCCCGACGGCGCGAGCGCCGCGCGGACCTCAGGAATGCCCAATGTAGTCCATCCGGCCGCCGTCGACGGTGAGGATCTGCGCCGTCACAAACCCTGACTCGGGCGACGCCAGAAACGCGACCGCGTGCGCAACGTCGTCGGGCGCGCCGACCCGGCCGACCATTGCGCGGTCGCTGAGCCGTTTGACCGTGTCGCGCAGCTCCTGCTCACTGCGCTCGGCTTTCACCATGTCGGTGATGATGAACCCGGGGGCCACGGCGTTCACGGTGATGCCGTGCGGCCCGAGCTCCATGGCGAACCGGCGCGTCAGGGTGGATACCGCGGCCTTGGTGGCGGCGTAAAAGGTGGCACCGGGGAGCGTCGTCCCGTTGGCGGCGGCCGAACTGATGTTGATGATGCGGCCGTACCGCCGCTCCTTCATCGCCGGGACGACCGCGCGCGTGACGTGGATTACCCCGTCTACGTTGGTGCGCCGCATCTGCTCGAACCGGCCCGGATCGAAGTCGTCGAGCGTCGCGCGGACGGACACGCCCGCGTTGTTGACCAGCACGGAGATCGGTCCCAGATCGGCGGCGGTTCGGTCGACCATCGCCGCGACCTGCCCGGGGTCGCCCACGTCCGCCCGCACCGTGATCGCGCGTCCACCCACGGCGCGGATTTCGTCCACGACGGCCCGCGCCTCATCGGCGCGGCCGCGGTAATTGACGCACACCGCGGCGCCGTGACGCGCCAGCCGGACGGCGATCGCCCGGCCGAGACCGCGGGATGCTCCGGTGACGAGTGCGATCTGCCCAGTCCAACTCATGGGGCTCAAGATATTCTGCTGCGCGCGGGAATCGCCTGCACCGCGGCGTGGATCAGGGTGCGGCTTCGTGGTCTAGCCGCTTTCGTATGTGCGCCTTCCAGCTGTCTGGCAGCCCCGGCGCCTGTTCCGCGCGGATCAGCAGGTCCCGGCCGACCGTTTCGTCCGCATACAATCGGGTAATGTCCGCCACCGTGACGCCGTGCCGGTCCTGCTCGATCAATTCGATCTCGTCGCCCGCCTCCACCGTTCCCTCGCGCACGACGGCGAGATAGAAGCCGGTGCGGCCGCTGGCGAGGAAACGCCGCACCATGTCGCGCCGTCCGAATTTGACGCCGAGCTTGTAGCACGGCAGGCGGGGCTGTGTGATCATTATCTCCGCCGAGCCCACGCGATACCGGTCACCGATGTTGACCGCGTCCTCCCGCGCCCACGAGGCGGTGAGGTTCTCACCGAACATCCCCCACGGCAGCGCCATCTCCGGAAATTCGTCCCGCCAGAACGCGTAGTGCTCCACAGGGTACACGTACACGGCCTTGTCCGGCCCCCCATGAACCGTCAGGTCGGCCTGCCGGTCTCCGTCCAGGTTGAGCGTGCCCAGCCGCACCGGACCGTCGACCGGTTCTTTGAAGATTCCCGTCGTGATGCGGCGGTCGTTGATGGTGACCTCGCGCGGCAGCGACACGTTGACGGACACGATGTGCATGGCACGGCTCCCGGTGCGGCGGCGGACTCCAGACTATTTCTCTACTTAGTCTTCGCTGCGGCGCCCGCGTTACGTCTGTAACAAAACCGGCCGTCGCGAGACCAATCTAGCAGACAGAATCGAGTGTAGAGAGATCGGGACCGGACAAATCGAGAATGGAGGAGTGACAAATGAAGTCGTTCCGCAAGGCGTTCGGGTTCGTTCTGGCAGCGGCACTGGTGGCAGGGGGGGCGGGGTTCGCGGCCAAGCCCGCGATGCTTCCCGTCGAGCACGACCGCAGCACGGCGCTCATCGTCGAACACGACCACAACAACGCGCTGATCGTCGAGCACGACCGCAGCATGGCGCTGATCGTCGAGCACGACCACAACAACGCCTGATCATCCTGAGGCCCGCGACGGCCCTCCCAGTCTCCCCCTCCCCCGGGAGGGCCGTCGGCGCCTCGGGCCTGCCGCGGCCGCGCCGCGGCGTTCCGGACCTCTCGGCCGGAGGAATCTCTCCCGCGGTTTTGGAACGAGCCTGGCGTGCGTGATGGATATGCGGGGCCCGGGTCCGCCCTGCGGCCGTCCGATGCGGACGCGGGGATGGTCGCGCGCCTCCGCGCCGGGGACGAGGCGGCGTTTCTGAGCCTCGTCGAACGCCACGGGCCGGCGATGCTGCGGTTGGCCTCGATGCATCTCTCCCGGGCGGTGGCGGAGGAGGTCGTGCAGGATGCTTGGGTCGGCGTGCTGCAGGGCATCGGCCGGTTCGAGCAGCGCAGCGCGCTCAAGACCTGGATTTTCACGATCCTGATGAACCGCGTGCGGACGCAGGCGCAGCGGGAAGGGCGCAGTCTTCCATTCTCCGCCCTCGACGGCGCGGAGGGCGGCGCCGAGTCCGCGGTGCCGGCCGATCGGTTTCTTCCGGCGGATCATCCGCAGTGGCCGCATCACTGGGCCGCGCCGCCGAAGGACTGGGGCGGTTCTCCCGAAGATCGGCTGCTGTCGGCGGAGGTCCGGACGGAGATTCAGCGCGCCATCGACGCGTTGCCGCCGGGCCAGCGCGAAGTGATTACGCTGTGTGACGTCGAGGAGTGGTCCGCGGAGGAGGCGTCCGAATTGCTTGGGATCACGCCAGGCAACCAACGCGTGCTGCTCCACCGCGCCAGGTCGAAAGTCCGGCGCGCGCTCGAGCGATATTTCGAGGAGGTCGAGTGATGGCGGCTTCAAACGAGATGAGCTGCCAGGAACTGGTCGAGCTGGTCACCGACTATCTGGAGGCCGCGCTGCCGGCGGGGGACCGCCGACGATTTGAGGAGCATCTCACGGAGTGCCCGCCCTGCCGGGCGTATCTGGAGCAGATGCGCCACACGATCGGCGCGCTCGGCAGACTGCCGCGCGAATCGATCTCCGACGACGCCAAACGCGGCCTGCTCGACGTGTTTCGCGACTGGAAGAAGCGCACGCCGACGTAGCCCGCTCCGTAGAGGACCGGGCCCGCGCGGCTGCGAACACCCGATCCTGCCCATGCCCAAGCCGCGCATTTATCTCACCCAGCCGATTCCCGACGGGGCGCTGGCGCGTCTCCGGGGCCTGGGGCCGGTCGACATGTACGACGACCCGCTCACGATCGCGCCCCGCGACCGGCTGCTGGCGGGCGTGCGCGAGGCCGACATCCTCTTCTGTCTCCTCCACGATCGCATCGACGCCGAGATCATGGACGCCGGTGGGCGGTTGCGCCTCGTCGCCTGTATGGCGATCATTCCCGCAAACATCGATCTGGCGGCGGCGACCGCGCGCGGGATCCCGGTCACCGTGATTCCGCCGCTCGTGACCGAGGCGACCGCCGACGTCAACATGGCGCTGCTCCTCGCCGTGGCGAGGCGGATCGTCGAGGGTGACCGGCTGCTGCGGGCGGGCGTCTTTCCCGGCTCGCAGTCGATGCATCTCGTCGGCGGCACGGTACACGGCAAGACGCTCGGCATCGTGGGGCTCGGCGCGATCGGACGCGAGGTGGCGAAGCGCGCGCGGGGCTTCGGGATGCGGGTGCTGTACTTGAAGCGCCGGCGGCTGCCGGAGGCGGAGGAGCGCGCACTCGGCATCGAGTGGGCGCCGCTCGACGACCTGCTGCGAGAGGCGGATTTCGTATCGGTGAACGCGCTCTTCACGCCGGAGACGCGGCACCTCATCGGCGAGCGCGAACTCGGCCTCATGAAGCCGACGGCGTACATCGTCAATACCTCGCGTGGCCCGCTTATCGATGAAGCGGCCCTCGCGCGCGCCCTGCGGGAGCGCCGAATCGCCGGCGCCGGCCTCGACGTGTACGAGGACGAGCCGCGGGTCACCCCGGAATTGATCGACCTGCCGAACGTGGTGCTGACGCCCCACGTCGGCAGCGCCGACCGCGAGACCCGCGAGCGGATCGCCGGCGTCGTCGTCGACAACATCGAGGTGTGGCTGCGCGGGGACCGCCCGCCGAACGTCGCCAACCCCGAGGTCTACGCGCGGTGAGCGCGCGCCGGCGGCCGCGCGAGGTGGGCGCATGCTGACGGTCAGAGAGGCGCTGGAGCTCGACGTGCTGCGCGACGTGAAGATCGTCGCCGGTCGTGAGGGCCTCGGCCGGCGGATCCGCTGGTGCCACATCATCGACAATCCCGAGATCGTCCGCTGGATCCAGGGGGGCGAGCTCCTGCTCACGACCGGCTACGGCTGGCCGGAGACGGAGCAGACGAGCCGCCGGACCATCCGGGCGCTCAACGGCAAGGGGCTGGCGGCGATTCTCTTCGATCCCGGGCCGTTCCTGGGAGAGATTCCGGTCAACGTCGTCGACGAGGCGGGGCGCCTCGAGCTGCCGGTGCTTGTCGCGCCGCGGAAGCTGCGGTTCGCCGACGTGACCGAGGCGGTCGGCCGCGAGCTGAGCCGGCGGCAGTACGCGATCATCGAGCGCGCCGACCGGTATCACCGCCAGATCACCGCCGCGGCCGTGGAGGCGCGCGACCTCAACGACATCGCCCGCACGGTCTGCGGCCTGACGCGCCGGTCCGTGACCATTGAAGACGCGGAGTTCCGGCCGCTCGCGCGGGCGGACCCGCCGGGGGCGGACTCGCCCGCAACGATGAAATTGCAGCGGGCGGACCCCCCGTCCCCGCGCGACGGGGCGGAGGCGCGGGCGCTGCGCGAACGGCTCCGGGAGGCCGACGGCGCCGTGCGCCAGGACGGCCGCGTAGCGTGCGCGATCAGGGCGGGCACCGAGCTGCTCGGCTACCTGTGGATCCTCGAAGGCGACGCGCCCCTCGGCGATCTCGAGCTGCGCGTGGCCGAGCACGGCTCGATGGTCGCGGCGCTGCACATCCTGCGCCAGCGTTCGCAGGCCGCGGTCGAAGCGAGAATCGGCCACACCGTCGTCGACGCGCTGATTCGCGGCGACGTTCCGGAGGAGGACCTGATCGAGCGGGCGCGTCTGCTCGGGTTCGACCCGGACGGCGATTACGTGGTCATGATGGTGTCGCTCATGGACCGCGCCGCCCGGGGCCGCAAGTGGCCGCTGACCAGCCGCGACGAGTATTATCGGCGCGAGCACGCCGCGCAGGTGCTGCGCCGGCTGCTGGCACAGGACCGGCTTCCGATTCTGTGCACGTACTCGCTCAACCGGATCGTCTGTCTCCTGTCGGTGAATCGGATGCCGGATGCGCCCGAGTGGCCGCGCCAGTTCGCGCGACGGCTGCACGAGCATCTGGCCGGCGCGGACGGCCTCCCGCCGGTGCTCGTCACCTTCGGCACCGCGCACGCCGGGCTGTCGGGCGTGTCCAAGGGGTATTGGGAGGCCGACCGGGCGCTCGCCCTCGCCAAGGACTCGGACCGCGTCCTGTTCTTTGAGGACCTGACACTCGCCCATCTGCTCGCCCAGATCTCGGACACGGACTCGCTGCAGGCGATGTACGCGCGGACGCTCGGGCCGGTGCTCGCCGGCCCGGGGGGCCGCGTGCTCCGAGAGACGCTGTGGGCGCTCGTCGACGCCGGGTTCAACAAGGAGACCGCGGCGGCGGCGCTCGGCATCCACCGCAACACGATGCGCGGACGGCTGGAGCGGGTGCAGGCGCTGCTCTGCCGGCCGCTCGGCGACCCCGACGTTCGCCGCGACCTCGCGGTCATCAAGGAGATCGAACATCTCCTGGTCCCCGAACCGCGCCTGACGATCTGAGCGCGCCGCCCGGCGGCTGTGCGCCACGCACATTCTCCGCCCGCAGATGGTGCACTAAGCACCTTGAATCTCCCATCTTGCCCTGGCATGCTCAACAACACATCCCGTCCGCGGTCGGTGACATGGTGCGAAGCGCCCGGCAGCTCGTCGCGAGGTTCGAGCCGGTGGGGCATCTCGCGTTGCCCGGTGGGGGACAGATCGTGGTCGACGGCGCCTACGCGTATGTCGGCCATATGGCGCCGCCCCACGGCACCTCGATCCTTGACGTGGCGGACCCGGCGAATCCCCGCGTGCTCGCGCGGCTGACGGTTCCGGACGATATTCACTCGCACAAGGTGCGCGTCGCGGGCGATGTCATGCTGGTGAACTACGAGCGGTACCCCGAGGGCGATCTCAGCCGCACGCCCGACGTGGGCCTCAAGATTTTCGACATCGCGGACCGCCGCCGGCCCCGTGAGATCGCGTTCTTCCGCACCGCCGGCCGCGGCGTCCATCGTTTCGATCTCCAAGGGACGCACGCGTTTCTTTCCACCGAGTGGCCGGGGTTCCGGTCCAACATCCTGCTGATCCTGGACGTGGCGGATCCCGCGCGGCCCGCCGTCGCCGGCCGGTGGTCGTTCGCCGGCCAGGAGGCCTCGGCGTCCCCGGAACCGCTGCCGGTCGACCATTGGGTCCATCTCGCGCTGGCGCGCGGGAACCGCGCGTATGCCGCGTGCGGCCACGCGGGCGTCATGATCGTGGACATCTCCGACGTGAGCAGACCGCGCACGGTGAGCGCCGTGGCGTGGGATCCGCCGTACGTGAACCCGACGCACACGTTTCTGCCCGTGCCGCACCTCATCCGGGGCCGCCGCTTCGCCGTCGTGACCGACGAGGACGTCACCGACGACGTGCTCGAGGACCCGCCGGCGTTCATGTGGGTGCTCGACATCACGGAGGAGACCCGGTCGGTGCCGGTGGCCACGTATCAGGTGGAGCCGGACGGGCTCGTGGTGCCGGGGCAGCGCTTCGGCGCGCATCAGCCCTGGGAGCACATCCGCGAGGACAACATCGTGTTCCTCGCGTGGTTCAGCGGCGGCGTCCGCGCGGTGGACATCTCCGATCCGTACCGCCCGCGCGAAGCGGCGGCCTACGTGCCGCCCGCGGGGGCGGGCCGGCCGGCCGCGCAGACCAACGACATCTTCGTCGACCGGCGCGGGTTCGTCTACGCGATCGACCGGTACGAGGGCCTGAGCGTGCTCGAGTTTCGACGCAGCGACTAGGAGGGCGGCGGGGAGAGCGACCGGCAAGGGACTTGCATCCAACGCGTGATGAGGAGGGGGACCTGATGATGCGTTGCGGCCGTCTCGTGGCTGGAGTGATCGCAGTACTGGCGATGTGCCTTGGAGCGGGAATGCCCCGCGGGGCCGGGGTGCCGGCGGCGACCGCCGCGGCCGGCGGGTGGGTGCTGCCGGCCGGGCCGGTAACGCTCAACGAATGGGACGGCGGCGACGGCACCAAGTCGGCGCTGCTGCGTCAGCTGATCGCGGACTACGAGAAGCTACACACGAACGTCAAAGTCAACTTCGAGACCGACGTCAAGTCCCTGAAGGTCGCCGCGGCGATCGCCTCGGGCACGGCGCCGGAGATCTTCGAAGCCTCCGACGCGAACCTCCAGAAGTACATCGTGGCCAAGGCGGTGGAGCCGCTGCCGCCCGCCGCGTGGGGCCAGCCGAACGTGGACGGCGTGCTGGCGCTGTATTTGCCGCACGTGCTGGATGCCGTCACCGCCGGCCACAGCCTCTACGCGGTGCCGGACCAGCTGAACGCCCACAGCCTCTACATTAACAACCGGATGTTCCGCGCCGCGGGCCTCGATCCGGTGAAGGACGCGCCGAAGACCTGGGACGACGTCGCGCGCCTCGACAAGGTCCTGACCAAGAAGCAGGGCGACCGGATCACCCAGAAGGGGTTCGAGTTCCGCTACATCTGCGACGACGGCCACTGGCAGGCGCACATCTTCCACATCCTGACGTACCAGGCCGGCGGCGACGTGATCAAGGACGGCAAGCCGGTCTTCAACAGCGAGGCCGGCCTCACGGCGCTCCGGGTCTGGAAGAGCCTCGTCGTCGCGCCGGGCGTCACGCAGAACACGTGCTCGTCTCCGTATCAGGACTTCGCGGTGGAGCAGGACGCGATGACGTTCGCCGGCCCGCACGTCGGCAAGATCGTCGAGCAGATCAACCCGGCGATGAAGGGCAACTACACGGTCGTGCCGCTGCCGCAGCTGCACCCCGACCACCCGGTCACCCTCATCTACTCGTTCAACTGGAGCGTGAACGCGCGCGCCTCCTCCGATCAGAAGCGCGTCGCCTGGGACCTGATCCACTTCATGAGCGCCCGGCCGGAGTTGTGGTGGTCCCGGATCCAGTTCCTGCAGGGGACCAAGGGCTGGCTCGGCATGCCGGTGGCCCGGAACACGCCGTTCATGTCGGCGTATACCCACGACCTCTCGGTCGGCCGGCCGCTCGGCCGCACCACGTACTATGCGGACTTGCAGACCATCATCGCGCGCATGGTCGACAAGGTCGTGCTGAAGGACGTGGATCCGAAGTCGGCGCTCGCCGAGGCGTCGGACGAGTTCATCCGCGCGTCGGCCAAGTAGGCCATGGAATCGCAACAAGCGAGCTCGGCGGCATCGCCGCGCGCGCGCGGGTCCGCGATCCCAAGAGGATGACGCCGCGAACGATCGACACGCACTTTCACGTCGTCCCGCCGGAGTTCTACGAGGCGGTGCGGCGCGGGGCGTTCCGCCAGTCGGTGGAGATCGAACGGCGGGGCGGCGCGGAGCACATGGTGTACCACGCGCCGCCCGGCGTGGTGCTGGAGCCGGGCAATGAGATCGACACGCGGTGCTCCGACGTCCGCCTGATGCTCGAGGGGCTCGACCGGCGGGGACTGGACGCCGCGGCGATCGGGCCGTCGCCGGGCCAGTTCTACTACTGGGCCGATCCCGAGCTCGCGGAACAGGTCGCCCGCGTGATCAACGACGGCATCGCCGCGCTGGCCCGGGCGCACCCGGACCGGATGTTCCCGATGGGCTCGCTGCCGATGCAGGACGGCGAGCGGGCCGCGCGCGAGCTGGAGCGCGCGGTCACGCGGCTCGGCATGCGGGCGTTTGAAATCTGCACGCACATTAACGGCGCGGACCTCGACGATCCGCGCTTTGCGCCGGTGTTCGCCGCCGCGGCGCGGCACGGGACGCCGATCTTTCTGCATCCGCAGAACTGGGGCGAGATGCGGCGCCTGAAGGAATACCATCTCTGGAACCTGGTGGGCTTCCCGTACGAAACCGGCCTGGCCGCCGCGCGCCTCGTCGCCGGCGGCGTCTTCGAGCGGAATCCGGAGCTCAAGATCATCCTCGCGCACGGCGGCGGCTATTTCCCGTACCAGATCGGCCGCCTCGACCACGGGTACAAGGTGCGCGGAGAGCTGCACGACCGGCTGCCGAATCCGCCGAGCGCGTATCTCGGCGGCATCTACTGCGACACCTTGACCCACAACACCACGGCGCTGCGGTTCCTCGTGGAGCGGATGGGGGACGACCACGTGGTGATCGGCACCGACTACCCGTTCGACATGGGCGACGAGACGCCGGTCGAAAGCGTACGGGCGTGCCGGCTGGGCGCGGAGCGCGAGGCCAACGTCCTCGGCCGCAACATGCTGCGTCTGTTGGGGGCCGCCTAGCCGATGCGGGCCCTGGACGCGGGGACGACACCGGCCGGCATGCCGGCCCGGACGGGTTCCCGCGTAATCAAAGCCCCCCGCCGGCCGCTGGCGCGGTGGCTGCGTTCCGCGGAGGCGCGGCACCAGGCCTGGGGCTATTTGTTCCTCGCGCCGATGTTTCTGCTGCTCGTCGTCTTCAAGTTCATCCCGATGTTCCAGGCGCTGTATCTCAGCCTCACCAACTACGATTTGCTGAGCCCGCCGAAATTCGTGGGCCTCAAGAACTACGGGACGCTGCTCCGGGATCCGCTGTTCCATCAATCGGTCGGCGTCACCCTGTACTACGTCTTCGGCACGTGCGTGTTCATCTGGTTTCTTTCGCTGGCCATGGCGCTCGTGTTCAACGCGCCGCTGCCCGGCAAGAACCTGCTGCGGACGGTCTATTTTCTGCCGGCGATCGTCCCGGTCGTCGTGTACGCCGTCATCTGGCAGTTCCTCTTCCATCCGTACGGCCTGCTGAACGTCGCGCTTCACGCGTTCGGCGTCCGGCCGATCATGTGGCTCACGGACAGCCGCGCGGTGATGCCGGGGTTCATTCTCGCGGGGCTGTGGCGGTTCGTGCCGTACTTCATGATCGTCTACCTGGCCGGGCTGCAGAACATCCCGCACGAGTACTACGAGGCCGCGGCGATCGACGGGGCGGCGGGGGGACAGGCGTTCCGGTACGTGACGCTGCCGCTGCTGCGGCCGACGGTGCTGCTCGTGGTGGTGATCTCGCTGATCTTGATGTCGAAGGTCTTCACGAACGTCCTGATCATCACCGGCGGCGGGCCGGACGGGGCGACGCGCGTGCTGTCGCTGTTCATCTACCAGACCGGCTTTCAGTTCTTCAAGATGGGTCTCGCCAGCGCGGCGTCGATGTTTCTGCTGCTCGGGACGATGATGTTCACGCTCCTGCAGCTGCGGTTCTTCCGGGAGGACGCGCGTGGATAGACGCGCGGGCGCCGTCTACTGGATCGGCGTGCTGCTGGTCGCGGCCTGGGGGCTCGTCCAGATGGCGCCGATTCTCTGGATGATTTCGACGTCGCTGAAACCGCTGCGCGACGTCTTCGCGCTGCCCATTCAGTGGATCCCGCGCCCGCCGCAGTGGGCCAACTATCCCGCCGCCTGGGACGAGTTTCCGTTCGCGCGGTACTTCGCCAACAGCTTCATCGTCTCGCTGTCGGTCACGGTGCTGAACGTGGTGCTCGCCGGCATGGCGGGGTACAGCCTGGCGAAGTACCGGTACTTCGGCCAGCGCGCCCTCTTTCTCGCGGTGCTGAGCACGCTGATGCTGCCGATCGAAGTGCTGATGGTGCCGACCTTCCTCATCGTGAAGAACCTCGGCTGGCTCAACACCTATCAGGGGATGATCGTCCCGGTCGTCGCGGACGCGTTCGGGGTCTTCCTGATGCGGCAGTTCATGCTGAGCCTGCCGGACTCGCTGGTCGAGGCCGCCCGCATCGACGGCGCGGGCGAGCTCGCCACCTACTTCCGGATCGTCGTGCCGCTGACGTGGCCGGCCGTGCTGACGCTCGCGATCTTCACCTGGCGGGAGACGTGGGACGCCTTCGTCTGGCCGTACCTCATCATCACCTCAGACGCCCTCCGCACGATCCCGATCGGGCTGCAGCGGTTTCAGGAGCAGTACGTCACGACCTACAACTCGGTCATGGCCATCTCGACGATCGCGATGGTGCCGATGGTGCTGTTGTTCTTCTTCTTCCAGCGCGCCTTCATCCGCGGTATTGCGCTATCCGGCCTCAAGGATTGACGTCTCGCGAGGCCGAGGTGCCGGCGATGCGACCGACCGATCTTCCGAGCGCGACCCAGAGCCCGCGCTTCTCGGGCATCCGCACGTTCATGCGGCTGCCGTGGACCGCTGATCTGAAGCAGGCCGGCGCGCAGGTCGCCATCATGGGCATCCCGTTCGACACCGCGGCGAGCTTCCGGACCGGCGCGCGCTTCGGGCCGTCGGCGATCCGCGACATCTCCGTGCTGCTGCGGCCGTCCAACCAGTACCACCGGATCAACGCGCTCGAGGCGCTGCGCGTCGTCGACCGCGGCGACGTCGCCGTCGTGCCCGGCGATATCGCGCGGACCTACGCGAACATCGAGGCGGAATGGGCCGAGTGCGCCGCGGCGGGGGCGATCCCGATCGGCCTCGGTGGAGACCACTCCGTCACGCTGGGGGAATTGCGCGCGATGGCCCGGCGCCACGGGCCGCTCGCGCTCGTCCAGTTCGACTCGCACACCGACACCTGGGACAACTACTGGGGGGTGCGCTACACGCACGGCACGGGGTTCCGGCGGGCGTGCGAGGAGGGGCTCCTCGACACCGCCCGCTCGATCCAGGTCGGGCTGCGCGGCAGCGAGTACGCGCCGGGCGATCTCGACGAGAACCGGCGGCTCGGCTTCGAGGTGCTGCTGGCGCCGGACCTGCTGACGATGTCGCCGGCCGATGTCGCGGCGGCGATCCGGCGGCGGGTGGGGGCGGGGCCCGCGTTTCTCAGCTTTGACATCGACTTTTTCGATCCGGCGTTCGCGCCCGGCACCGGCACGCCGGAAGCCGGCGGGCCCACGAGCGCTTTCGGGCTGCAGGTCCTGCGCCACCTGACCGGGGTGCCGTTCGTCGGCTACGACGTGGTGGAGGTGCTGCCCGCCCACGACTCCGCCGCCATCACGGCGCTGCTCGCGGCCACCGTCGTCTTCGAGTTTCTGGCACTGATCGCGCTCTCAAAGCCGGCTGCGCTCTCGGGTGCGGCCGCGCAGCAGCCGATCGGCACGGCGGGGGGCGACGGGAATGCGTAATCAGGCCGCGGACGAGTACGCCGCGGCGTACAGGTAGGGACGTGGAGCTCCGCGCGCGGGGCGGATCATCCGTCCTGACCGGACCGCCGGAACGCCGCCGCCGGGCCGACCGCGGCGGCCGCGAGCCCGATCGGCAGCGCCAGCAGGAACGGCGCCGTGAGGCTGGCGCGCGCGACCGTTGCGCCCAAAAGGGGCCCGGCGAACAGGCCCAGGTCGATGGCGCTGTTGAACACGCTCATCGCCGCTGTGTACCGATCGGGCGGAACGCCCCGCGTCACGAGCATGGCGAACATGACGGGCATGATGCCCCAGGCCGTTCCGTAGACGGCCCCCGCCGCCAGCAGGAGCGGCACCGTGTGCACGAGCGGGACGGCGAGGACGGTGCCGGCGGTCCCGGCGATCGCGGCGAGCATCAGCCACCGGCCGTGGCCCCGGGCGACGAGCCGGCCGGTGGGGACCTGCATCACGGCGTACATGCCGCCCTGGATCGCGAAGATCCAACCGATGAACAGAACGGAGGCGCCCTGCCGGGACGCGTACAGGGGCAGGAACGTGGTCCAGATGCCGGCCACGCTGTAGCAGAGCAGGATGGCGACGCCGAGGCGCGCGACCGATGCGGTTGACAGATACACGATGAAGTCGCGAAAGGACGCGCGCGCCGGGGCGCGCCCGGGCATCGGCCGGCCGGCCAGGAGCGGGATCGCGGCCAAGCTGAAGAGCGCGGCGGCCACGAAGGGCGCGCGCTCGCCGATGCGAGATGCCGCGAACCCGCCGAGCGCGGGCCCGGCGAGGGCGGCGAACGACGTGCACAGCCAGAAGGTGCCGAAGGCCCGTCCGTGGTCCTCCGGCGTCGCCGAATCGGCGACGGTGGCGTGCAGCGGGGGAATGAGCACGCCCCGCGCGGCGCCGACCGCCGTGAGGGCGACGGCAACGAGCGCGCGGGCCTCGCCGGCCGCGGCGGCGCCGAGGCAGAGCGCGTTCGCGACGAGGGCGCCCAGCAGCTGGCGGCGGCGCCCGATCGCGGCGGCGATCACGCCGGCCTGCAGCTCGACGAGGCCCATGCTCAGGCTGAATGTGCCGACCACGACCCCGATCTCGGCGATGCCGAAGCCGATGTGCGCAAGGTGGAGGGAGAGGATGGGGACCACGACCTGCCAGGACATGCTCGCGCAGAATCCGGCGGCGCTCAGCGTGAGGCTCGGCGCCCAACGCCGAGAGGCCGTGCTCATCCTGACGTGTCGAGTTCACCCGGCCCGCGACCGTTTCCTCGGTTGCCGCGGCCCGACGGGCGCCCGGTCGCATGCCGCCGTAAAGGCCAATTCCAGCGTGGAGGTGTGTTCGTGAGACCGACCGTCTTCGTCAGCCAGCCCATTCCCGAGCCGGGCCTCGAGATTCTGCGCGAGGTCGCGGAGGTCAAAGTGTTCCCGCGCACCGACCGCAACATGACCGAGGAGGAATGGATCGTTGCCGCCTCGCGCTCCGACTACCTCTTCGTCATGGGCGGGAACATCATCAGCGGCGACGTCATCAAGGCGAACCCCAAACTGAAGGGCATTTTCATCGTGCACCGCCGGCTGCCCCAGAACCCCGCGATCGACCTCGATACCGCGCGCGCGCTCGGCGTGCCGGTCGTGTTTCAGGCGCCGTGGGAACCGATCTACGACCACATCGCGGACGCCACCGCCGATCTCACCATCGCGATGCTGCTCGGCCTCGCCTACCGGATGGTCGATGCCGACCGCTACACCCGCTCCGGCCGCTCGCTCCAGGAGCACACGATGGCGCTCATGGGCCCGGGCGTCGTCGGGAAGACCGTCGGACTGTTCGGCCTCGGCATCGTCGCGAAGAAGATGGCGCCCCGGCTCCGTCCGTTCCGCGTGGAGCTCCTCTATACGAAACGGACGCGCCTCGCGCCCGATCAGGAGCGCGAGATGGGGCTCGCCTGGGTCGCGGACAAGGACGAACTGCTCCGGCGCAGCGACTTCTTCTGCCTCGAAGTCGACTACAATCCGAACAACCACAAGATCATCGGCGAGCGGGAATTCGCGCTCATGAAGCCGACGGCGTACTTCATCAACACCGCGCGCGGCCGCCTCGTCGACGAGCCGGCGCTGGTGCGGGCGCTGCAGAACCGCACGATCGCCGGCGCCGGATTGGACGTGTTCTGGCACGAGCCGCCGGGGTCGCCGGAGATGGCCCCGAGCCCGGAGTTCTTCACGATGGAGAACGTCATCCTCGCGCCGCACAACGGCGGCGCCACCTGGCTCGCCCGCGGCGAGCTGGCGAAGGGGACGGCGCGGCAGATCGTCGCGATGATCGAGGGCAAACGTCCGGAAGGCCTGGTGCTGGATTAGCGCCGTGCACTCGATCGACGTCCACTTTCACGTCGTGCCGCCGGGGTTCGTCGACGCCGTGCGGCGCGGGACGTTCGCGGACACCGTCGAGCTCACACGCGACGGCGGCACCGACCGCATGGTGTACCATGCCCCGCCGGACGTCGCGCTCGAGCCCGGCACGACGCTGCCGCGGCACCTGTACGACGAGCGCCTGATTCTGGAGGCGCTGGACCGGCGCGGGCTGGACGCGGCCGCGCTCGGCCCGTCGCCCGAGGAATTCTACTACTGGGCGCCGCCGGCCGTCGGCGCCCGCATCGCGGCGATTCAAAACGACGGCATGGCCGAACTGGTGCGCTCGCATCCGGATCGCTTCGCCGGCCTGGCCACGCTGCCGATGCAGGATCCCGATCGGGCCGCCGCCGAGTTGGACCGCGCGGTCACGGAGCTAGGACTGCGCGGCGCGGAGATCTGCACCCACATCAACGGCCGCGATCTCGACCATCCCAGCCTGCGGCCGGTGTACGCGGCGGCGGAGCGGCTCGGCGTGCCGCTGTTTCTGCATCCGCAAAACTGGGGGGACATGCGGCGGTTTCACGATTACGCGCTGTGGAACCTCGCCGGCTTCCCGCTCGAGACCGCGCTCGCGGCGTCCCACCTCATCATGGGCGGCGTCTTCGAGCAGTTTCCGGGGCTCCGCGTCATCCTGGCGCACGGCGGCGGGTACCTGCCGTACCAGGTCGGCCGGCTCGACCACGGCTATGCCGCGCGGCGCGAGGTGCACGAACGGCTGCCCCGCCGTCCCAGCGAGTACCTCGGGAATTTGTACTGCGACAGCCTGACGCACAGCGCGCTGTCCCTGCGGTTTCTGCTCGACCGCATGGGCGACGACCACATCGTGATCGGCAGCGACTACCCGTTCAACATGGGGGACGAGCGGCCCGTGGACACCGTGCGGGCCCTGCGCCTCTCACCGGACGTCGAAGCGAAGGTGCTGGTGAAGAATCTCGCGGGACTGCTCGGCCTATGACAACAGCCCTGGGGGTGTCGGCATGTTAAGATCGTGGCTCGTACGGGTCGCCGTTCTGGTGGCGCTTGCGCTTCCCGCCTCGCTGCTGGCGGGCGGCGGGATCGCCGCGAACTCCGCTCCGTCCGGATTCCCGGCGGGGAACATTACCCTGACGATGTTCGGCAGCGACGAGGCGCCGGGGTTCCACATCGAAGAAGGCCTGATTGCCGAGTGGCAGAAACAACATCCGAGCGTCACCGTGCAGGCGGCGCAAACGCCGCTCGGCCCGGGGTTCCAGAAACTTTCGACGCAGCTCCCAACCGGCGGCGGTCCGAGCCTGTTCGCCGTCTTCGAGCCCTGGATTGAGGGGTTTATCCCGTACATGGCGCCCGCGATCCCGGCGGCGTTCGGCGTGGCCAGCATGCGACAGATTAGCGATCTGTACCTGCCGCACGCGCTCGAGGCCCAGAGCCGCGGCGGCGCGATCTACTGCCTGCCGGTCTCCGCTCCGTCCTGGAGTCTGCTCGTCAACCGGCCGAAGTTCCAGGCGGCCGGGCTCAAGATCCCGCAGGACGTCCCCCACACGTGGGCTCAGGTCGCGGCCCTGCAGAAGAAACTGACCAAGTATGATGCCAACGGCCAGCTCGCGCAGCGCGGCTTCGGCGTCCGGTACACCGCCGGCCCGCAGTGGTACGCGATGCTGTTCGTGGCGTCGGTCGAGTCACAGGGCGCGCGCGTGCTCGACCGGGACGGCAGCCCGCTCCTGACCTCGGCGGCCGCCGCCAACGCGATGCAGATCTTTAAGGATACCGCCGTCGCCCCGACGATCACCAAAGACGTGCAGACGTCGCCCTATCAGGACTTCGCCGACGGGCTCGACGTGATGTCGTACGGCGGAGCGAACGCCCTGAGTTTCGCGATCCGGCTCAATCCGGATCTGAAGGGCAACATCTACGTCTCGCAGCTGCCGAGCATCTCGGGACAGCCGGGCGGGTCGCCGAAGTACTCGTTCGACTTCTGCGTCAACAAGCACGCGTCCGCGGCCGAGCAATTCGCGGCGTGGAGCCTGATCGACTACATTACGAGCCGCGGCGTGGTCCGCTTTGTGAACACCGGCAGCCTGACGCCGCGCAAGGTGGTCTTCGAGGCGCCCGAGGTCAAGGCCACGCCGTTCATCGACGTGTTCAAGACCGAACTGACCTACGCCCGGCCGCTGCCGCAGACCAGCCACTGGGGCCAGCTGCAGGGCGCGATTCAGAACGGCGTGCAGAAGGTCGTGTTCAAGAACGTGGCCATTCCGCAGGCGCTCCAGGAAATGCAGCAAGAATACCTTCAGGCGATCGGCAAGTAGCGGCGACGATCGCGCGCCGGGGGGAGGAGCAGGGTCGCCCCGGCTCAGGGAGGCACCCCTGAGCCGGGGTCGATCCGCGGTACCGTGAGTAGCGAGCACACGGCGCCTGTCGCCGTCAACCGCGCCTGGCCGGCGGAGCCTCTTCTGAACAGAATGCGCCGGCGGTGGTTCGGTCCCACCCAGCCGTGGTGGGGCTTCGCCTTCACCGTGCCGATCCTCGTCCTGCTCGTGTGCTTCAAGTTCTGGCCGATGGCCTACGCCGCGGGACTGAGCCTCACCAACGCGAGCCTCACGGAACGGACCTGGCGCTTCGTCGGCGTCGCCAACTACGCGCGGCTGGCTCGAGACACCGCGTTCGCCGGGGCGCTCGCGACGACCGGGCGCTACGTCGGCGCGACGATCGCGCTGTCGATGGTCCTCGGACTCGGCCTCGCGGTGCTGCTGAACCAGAAGGTCCCGGCCCGGGGACTCTTTCGCACGCTGATGTTCCTTCCGGCCGTCGTGCCGATCATCGTCGCACCGATCCTGTGGCAGTTTCTTTTCCACCCGTACGGCCTGGTCAACAACGCGCTTAAGGCGGTCGGGTTGCAGCCCGTGAATTGGCTGCTCTCACCTCAGGGCGCGGTGGCAGCCCTCGTGGTGGCGACGGCCTGGCGGCTGACCCCGCTGTGCATGGTCATCTACCTGGCCGGACTGCAGTCGATCCCGGGCGAGCTGTACGAGGCCGCGAAGGTCGACGGCGCCGGCGCCCCGCGGCGATTTCGGTCGATCACGCTGCCCATGCTCAAGCCGACGTTTCTGGTCGTGCTCGTGTTCGCGATCACGCTGACCGTCCAAAACTTCGTGCTCGCCCTCGTCATGACGGGCGGGGGGCCCGACAACGCGAGCACCACGCTGTCGCTGTTCGTGTACCAGACCGGCTTCCTGGGCTTCCAAATGGGCTACGCGTCCGCGGCCGCGCTGGTGATGCTGCTGATCATCGTCGTCTTTACGATGCTGAGCCTCCGCGCGCTCCGGAGCGAGGAGGGATGAGCCGATGAGCCTCGCGCCCGCGGCCGTCCGCCCTTCGCGGCGAGGGGCCGCCCGGGTCCGGGCACACGCGGCGACGATCGGGCTGCTGCTGCTGCTCAGCGGCGTGACCGTCCTCTTTCTGATGCCGATTTTTTGGATGGTCTCGACGTCGCTGAAAAGCAACCGGCACGTGTTCGACCTGCCGATCCAGTGGTTTCCGCACCCGGCGCTGTGGCGCAACTACCCGGCGGCGTACTCGACCGTCCGCTTCACGCGCTATTTCGTCAACAGCGCCATCGTCACGGGCAGCGTCACCGTGCTCAACGTGCTGCTCTCGGCCCTCGCGGGCTACGGCCTCGCGAAGTACCGCTTCCTCGGCCGCCACATCCTGCTGGTCCTCATTCTCGCCACGTTGATGCTGCCGCTCGAGGTGGTCATGGTGCCGCTCTATCTCACCGTGCAGCGCCTGGGCTGGCTCAACAGCTACCAGGGCATGATCGTCCCCGTGGCCGCGAACGCCCTCGGCGTCCTGATGATGCGGCAGTACTTCCTGTCGCTGCCCGACGACCTGATCGCCGCGGCGCGCATCGACGGCGCGGGCCACGTCAGCACGTTTCTCCGCATCGCCGTCCCGCTGGCCTGGCCGGCGCTGCTCACGGTCGCGATCCTGATCTTCCAGTCGACGTGGGACGACTTCGTCTGGCCGTTCCTCATCATCAGCAACACGTCGAAGGCGACCGTCCCGCTCGCCGTACAGACGTTTCAGTCCGCCGAGACGTCGGAGTTCCCCATGCTGATGGCCGTGTCGGCGATCGCCTCGGTGCCGCTGACGGCGCTCTTCTTCGTGTTCCAGCGGCAGATCATCACCGGGGTCGCGACGACCGGGATGCGCCACTGATGCTCCCGCACCCATGCTGAGGCACACGGCGCTCTTTCTCCACCGGGACACGATCAGCGAGGACCAGAAACTCGCGATGCGGCGCGGCCTCGCGTTCCTCCGCATGGAGTGCGCCGGGGTGCGCGCCGGCGACTACGGCGAGGACCTCTTCGGCGGCTCGGCCCCGCTGCTCGCGGTGCCGCCGTGGAAGCGCACGCCGCGCTGGCGCGCGCGCCGGGAGGGGCCCACGGGCAACTACGACATCGCGCTCCACCTCGACTTCGACGACGAGGCGGCGCTCGCACGGTACCTTGCCGACGACCGCCGGCGCGCCGTCGCGCGCCGGAACGCCGCGGTCAACGTCCCGGACCTCACCGCGCGCATCGACTGGCGGTACGACGGGCCCCCGCTGATTCGCCGCGGATTCGTCCGCCACACGGCGATGTTCGTCTGGGCCGGCGAGGCCGGCGCCGCCGCGCGCTCGCGCGCCCTCTCCGCGGCCCGGAGCCTGGCCGACGCCCCGGGCGTCGTGTCCGCGGTCGCGGGCTTGAATTACATGGTTGCCGGGAGCGCAGCGGACGGCGAGAATGCGGTAGGCCCCGCGGCCAACTTCGATTGGATCCTCGACGTGCAGATGCCGGACCCGGCGGCGGCGCGCGCCCTCGTCGAGGGGCCCGAGTACGCCGGCGCGATGGAGATCATCGCGTCCGTGACCAAGCACGAATGGACCGCGCGGGTCACGCACGTGATGCGGGGGTACTAGGCGGATGACGATCTCACCCCACTTGCGTGGGAGTAGCCCGCGGGATGCGCAGGCGTCGCCGGTCCTGCGGCGCGTCGTTCTCTGGCGCTGGAACGATCGCGCGACGCCGGAGCAGCGGCTCCGGGCGAAGGAAGGCCTCGCCTACATCAGCTACGCAAGTCCCGTGCACGCCGTCGACTTCGGCGAAGACATCGGCTTGACAGACGGCAACTACGATCTCGTGCTTCTCCGGGACCACGGGAACAAAGCGTCCTGGGACGAGTACAGCGGCGACCCGCACCACGCCCGGGTCGGGGGCTTCATCGACACGATCACGCACGAAGAAATCACGGCCAGGGCCGACTACCTCTACAAGGGCCCGGCGTCGGTCCAAGGCCGGGTGCGCCACCTGGCGCTCTACGTTTGGCGTGAGGGAATCGACGAGCGCAGGAAGCGCGACGCGCGGCGGGCGCTCGCCGCCCTGCGCGCCGAATGCGACGCCATCTACGCGCTCGAGGTCGCCGGCGATTTGGGATGGGCGAAGATGGGGCGAGCCGATCTGGTGCTCGAGGCGCACTTCGCGGACGAAAGCGGCGCCGCGGCCTTCTTGGAGCACCCCGCGTACCGCGAGGCCGCCGAACTGCTCGCCGGGCTGACGCGCGTGGAGCGAACCGCCCTCATCCAGCACCGGATGAAGACCGGGTGAGCCGGGTGCTACGGGCCGCGCATCACGTGCGACAGACGTGCCGTCCACTCGTACTTCGTCGCAGCGGCGACCGCGTCCATTGCGCGGGCAAAGTGCGGGCCTGCCAGCAGCCGCTCCGCCGCGGCGCGATCGGGCGTTTGCACGTCCATGATCCAGTCGTAGTCGCTGACCAACTGGCCGACATTGTGACCCAGCGCGACCGCCTCCACGTCCGGGGCGGCGCCGAGGGCCCGGACGGCGTCGAGGGCCCGCTGCTTGGCCTGCTCCGAGACACCGTCGGCCCAGACGAACATCGCCACGTGCGTGACGTGTCCCCGCCGGGTCGGCGTCTCGCCGTCGAAGTACCAGTCCACCCGCGCCGTGAGCTCGTCCCACGATACCGCGCCGTTGAAGACCGAGCCGGCCTTGTGGGCGGGATGCGGGCTGTACTGCCGGTACGCGTCCCAGTCGTCGAAATCGAGGTGGAGCGCCACGTCGTAGTTGGCGGGAGGGCCGTCCGCTCCGCGGTGCCAGACGGGCGATGCCTCGAAGGGCGGCGGGTCGTCGAACCGCCGGGAGCCGCCGAAGAGATCGTCGCCGTAATCGCCCGACCGTACCATCGGGCACTCCATGCGGAGGTACGCCAGGCCTTCCAGCATCTCCGTTTGCAGCGCCGGTGTCGTGGTGTCGCGCAGCCGCCAGATCACAGAGTGACGCAACATGACCGTGGTATTTCTCGCCGCCGGGCGGCGCGGCCTGCGCGGGTAGGAGAGCGGTAGTTATCGAAGGGGAAATCGCACGATACCCCAAGGGGAGGGGAGCCACGTGTCACTCGGATGGGGCATCATCGGGACCGGCGGCTTCGCCGGCAGCGCCACCGCGCCGGCGATCAAGGCTCTGGGTGAGCGGGGCACGCTGGTCGCCGCGGTCAGCCGCGACCGGGGGCGCGCCGACGCCTTCGCGGCGCAGCACGGTGCCAAGCGGGCGTATACGGACTACGCGGACCTGCTGCGCGACCGCGAGGTCGACATCGTGTACATTTCGACCCCGAACGCGCAGCACGCGGAGCAGGCCCTCGCCGCGGCGCGCGCCGGCAAGCACGTCCTCTGCGAGAAGCCGCTCGCGCTGTCGGTGGGCGACGCGCGGAGGATGGTCGACGCGTTCGAGGCGGCGGGCCTGAAGCTCGGCACGCACTTCCAGACGCGCCACCATACCGCGTTCGCCGAAACGAAGCGTCTGCTGCAGCAGCGCGCGATCGGGGACGTGATCCTGATACAGATCGAGGTGAGCTCCGGCGTGAACCAATTCCGGTCGTGGCGCGCCGACCCGCAGCTCGCGGGGCTCGGCTCGATCAACAACATCGCGGTCCACCCCTTCGATCTGGTGCGCTACCTGTTGGGGGCCGAGGTCCGGGAAGTGACGGCGATCACGGACGTCGGCCGGGCCGCGGACCTGGAGCATATGGTCCTCGCGCTGCTTCGCTTTCAGAACGAGACCTTGGCCTACGTCAACGCGAACCAGAAGGTGCCGAACTTCCAGCCGGACATCGCTATCTACGGCACGGAGGGCCGCATCCTCGGCATCGATTGCACGCGGCCGTTCCTCGACGGCGAGCTGCGGGTCCTCACCGCGTCCGGCGAGCAGGTCACCAAGCATTCCAGCAGGGACGCGGTCGTGCGGTCGATGGCCGCCTTCAACGACGCGGTCGCGCACGATCGCGAGCCGAACGCGTCCGGGTTGGACGGCCTGCGCAGCGTGCAGCTGACCGACGCCGTGATCCGGTCGGCGCGCGAGGGACGCCTGGTCGAGGTCGCGTATTGACCTGGTCGCGCGGCGCGGGGGCCGCGGACTACGAGGCGCGCGTCGACATGGCGCGCCTGCGCGCCGGACGGGTCGAGCGCGCGCGGCAGGCGATCGGGGCGGCGGACCTCGACGCGGTACTCGTCTGGAAGGAAGAGAACGTCCGCTATCTCACGAGCCTGCGCCCGCAGATCATCGCCGGCAAGAACGGCGTACTGAACGGCGCGCTCTGCACGCGCGACGGAACCACGGCACTCCTCGTCTCCGGCGGAGATCGCGACCGCGCCGAGGCCACGATGCCGTGGGTCGGCGATTGGGAGACAATCCCCATCCTCGAAGAGCCCGGCCTCATCCGTCACGTCGCCTCGGAAATTATCCCGGGCCTGCTGCGCCGCCGGGGGCTCCGCGGCGCGCGCGTCGGCATCGACCTGGCGAGCAAGCTGCTGATGGACGCGCTGGCGGAGACGTGCGCCGACATCCGCTGGGTGGACGGCGACGCGGCGATGCAGGCGGCCCGGCGCATCAAGACGGCGGAGGAGCTGGCGGTGATCGAGGAAGCGACGGCGATCGCCGAGGCGGTCACGGCAACCGCGACCGCCGCCGTCCGCGAAGGGGTGCGGGAGTGCGAGGTCGCCGGCGAGGCGCTGCGCACGCTCCACCGGCTCGGCGGCGAGTATCCCCACGTGACGACGCCGTTCGTGGCGAGCGGCGAGCGGATGTCGCCGCCGACGCGGCTCGCGACCGACAAGCTGATCCGCGAGGGCGACCTCGTGTTCATCGACATCGGGGCGATGTGGAACGGCTACTTCGGCGATATCGGCCGGACGGTGGTGTGCGGGGAGCCGTCGCCCGAGCAGCGGCGGATCTACCGCGCGGTGTGGGACGGGCTGCAGGCGGGCATCGCGGCGATGCGCCCCGGCGCGACGAACGCCGAGGTGACGACGGTGATCCGCGACCGCGCGGCGTCGCACGGCGTCGGCGAGCGCTTTCTCAGCCTGTTCATCGGCCACGGGATCGGGTGCGGCTCGAACGAGCCGCCGTATATCGGCGAGGCCTTTCCCGGCGCCGCCACGGTGACCCTCGAGGCGGGGATGGTGTTTGCGGTCGAGCCGCTGATCTGGCTTCCGGACGTGCCGGGAGGCGGGGGCGTCCGGCTGGAAGACATGGTGGCCGTGACCCCGGCCGGAGCGCGCCGGATCTCGCGAAGCCCGTACTGCGCGGCGCTGCTCGCCTAGGCACCGGTCGATAGACTCGCGGGAGCGATAAGACGAGTGCGTCGGAGCGACCCCGGCTACGCGGGGCGGGGCGCCTGGCGCGAACGCAAAAGGGGGGCCACATCGATGACGTACCACCCGTTTATTGCCGGGCAGCACGAGCTCCAGCCCCGGCGCGTCTTCAGCACGTCCGGGACCGATTGGCAGGGCCGCGTCAACTTCGACCGGCTGCGCGGCGAGCGGCTGGCGCGCGCGCGCGAGATGATGGACAAGCACGATCTCGGCGCGCTGATCCTGTTCGTCGGCGAGAACGTCCGCTACGTCACCGGCGTGTACCAGGGCAACTGGAAGAACAACATCTTCATCCGCTACGCGGTGCTGCCGCGCGGCAAGGATCCGGTGCTGTTCGAGACGGTCGGCAGCGACATGGTCTGCGCGCAGATGGACGCGCCGTGGCTGACTGAGGTCCGGCCGGCGATCACCTGGAAGTGGTCCGAGGGCGCGGAGGGGGAGATGGCCGCGCGCATGGCCGGGTCGATCGCGGACGTGCTGCGCGAATCCGGCGTGCACAAGGAGAAGATCGGCATCGATATCATGGACATGGTCGCCTACCAGTCGCTGACGAAGGAAGGGCTCAACATCACGAACGGCTGGCCGGCGATGTCGCAGGCGCGGGTCATCAAGACCCAGGACGAGCTGGAGTGCCACAAGATCGCCGCGGCCCACGGCGACGCCGCGATGTATATGGCGAAGCATGAATGGGCCAGGCCCGGCGTCCGGGAGGCCGAGGTCTGCGCGAAAGTCAACGAATACCTGTACCGCAGCGGCTTCGACTTCGTCTACGATATCATCGTCGCGTCCGGCGGCAACACCAGCCCCTACCGCCGGTGGCACACCGACAAGATCATCCGTCAGGGCGACCTCATGATCATCGACATCAACGCGGTCGGCCCGGGCGGCTACTTCATCGACTTCGTGCGCTGCTGGAAAGTCGCCGCCAAGCCGACCCAAAAGGAGAAGGACCTCTACAAGGAGTGCTACGATTCGCTCTACGCGGCGATCGGCGCGGTCCGCGCCGGGGCGACCTCCGCGGACGTCGCGAAGCACTTCCCCGTCTACGACGATGACAAATACGGCAGCGTCTCGCTGCAGCAGTTCGCGCACAGCATCGGGCTCAGTCTGTACGAGGGGATGTGGATCTCCCGCGCGTACTCGCTCAAGTACCCCGCGGAGCTCAAGAAGAACATGTATTTCGCGATCGAGACGTTCGCGGGGCATCCGGGCCTCGAGCAGACCGTCCGCCTCGAGGAGAACATCGTCGTGACCGACAGCGGCCACGAGCGGTTCACGCTGTGCGAGCACGCCGACGACATGATGGCGTAACGTACCCCGCCGGCGCCGCATGATTGTCGACGTTCACAGCCACGTCTTTCCGGAGCGGTTCCTGGCCGCCCTGGACCGGGTCGGCGCCCGGCACGGCGTCAAGGTGGAGACGCGCGGCGGCGAGCGGATCGTCTGGAGCAGCCCGCGCCAGCGCTCCGCGATCGGGCCGGTCTTCTGGGATGTCGCGGAGCGCCTGGCGGCGCTCGACCGCTGGGGCATCGCGGTCCAGGCGCTGTCGCTTTCTCCGCCGATGCTGTACTGGGCGCCGCCGGACGTCGGGCGCGAGCTGGCCGCGGTGTTCAACGACGAGATCGCCGCGATCAGCCGCGCGCATCCCGGGCGGTTCCTCGCGTTTGCGACGCTGCCCCTTCAAGATCTCGCCGCGGCGGTGGCGGAGGCGGAGCGGGCCGCCCGCGCCGGCTGCCGGGCGCTGTACGTCGGCACGAACGTGAACGGCCGCTACCTCGACGACCCGTCGTTTGAGCCGCTGTGGGAGTGCGCGGTGCGGCGCCGGCTGCCGGTCTTCACCCATCCATTGAACAACGCCGGCGAGGAGCGCATGGGCGAGTGGCACCTCGGCAACTCCGTCGGCAATCCGAACGAGACCGCGCTCGCCGCCGCCCGCCTGATCATGGCCGGCGTCCTCGACCGGCACCCCGATCTCGAGATCGTGCTCGCGCACGGCGCAGGCTCGCTGCCGTTTCTCTTGGGACGGCTCGACCACACCTACGCGGTGCGCCCGGAGGTCCAGGGCGCGCTCCGCCGGCCGCCGTCGGCGTACCTCAAGCGCTTCCACGCCGACACGATCACGCACGGCGACCGCGCCCTCGCCTTCCTGATCGAGGCCGCCGGACCGGACCGCGTGCTCCTCGGCACGGACCTGCCGTACGACATGGCGGACCCTGATCCGGCGGGCCGCCTGCGGCGCCTAGCCCTCGCGCCGGCCGACGCCGCGGCGATCGAGGCCGGCAACGCGGCCCGGCTCCTCGGGCTCGAGCTCTAAGGCCCGGCCGTGGGCGCGTCGTTCTACCTGCAGCAGGCGCTCAACGGTCTCTCCTTCGGCGCCCTGCTGTTCCTGCTCGCGAGCGGGCTCACGCTCATCTTCGGGCTGATGCGGGTGGCCAACATCGCGCACGGCTCCTATTATCTGCTCGGCGCGTACGTCGGGCTGTCGGTCATGCGCTGGACGGGCGTCTTCCCGCTGGCGATCGTGGCCGGCGGGGCCGCCGTCGCGGCCATCGGCATCGTGATGCAGCGGTGGTTCCTGGCGCGGTTCCATCAGCAAACGCTGCCTCAAGTGCTGCTGACGATGGGGTTCGCGTTCTTCTTCTCCGACCAGGCGCTGCTGGTGTGGGGCGGCGATCCGCAGAGCATCCCGGTCCCGAAGGTGCTCTCCGGCACGCTGGTCCTCGGCCCCGTGTACTTTCCGGCGTACCGCCTGTTCGTGATCGCGGTGGGGCTCTGCGTCTTTGTGGGATTGTGGCTGTTGCTCGAGCGCACGCGCCTCGGCGCGACCGTGCGGGCGGCCGTCGACGACGCCGAGATGGCGCGCGGCCTCGGCATCAACGTCGGGCGGGTGATGACCGGCGTGTTCGCGCTCGGCGCGTTCCTCGCGGCCGCGGGCGGGGTGATGGGCGGCGCGTTCCTCTCGATCTACCCCGGCGCCGACTTCGACGTGCTGCCGCTGACGTTCGTGGTCGTGATCATGGGCGGCCTCGGGAGCCTCAAGGGCGCGCTGATCGGCAGTCTCCTCGTCGGGCTGCTCGACAATTTCGGCAAAGCGATGTTCCCCGAGCTGTCCTATTTCACACTCTTCGCGCCGATGGCGCTGATCCTCGCCGTGCGGCCGACGGGCCTCTTCGGACGGGCCTAGCGTATGTGGCGGTCCTACGGCGGTCTCGCCGCCGGCACGGCCGTTATCGCGGCCCTGTGCGCGCTGCCGGCGGTTGCGCCGACCTACTACCTGCACCTGCTCACGCTCACGTTTTGCTACGGGATCATGGCGATGAGCCTCGACCTGCTCGTCGGCTACACGGGACTGGGGTCGCTCGGCCACGCCGCCTATTTCGGCGTCGCCGGGTACGTGGTCGGGGTGCTGGCCACGACGCACGCGTGGGGGTTCTGGCCGGCCGCCGCGGCCGGCGTGCTCGCGGCCGCGTTCACGGCGGCGCTGTTCGGGCTGCTGGCGATCCGCGCGACCGGCCCGTATTTCTTGATCATCACGCTCGCGCTGGGACAGGTCGTCTGGGGACTGGCCTACCGGTGGGTGTCGGTGACCGGCGGCGACAACGGGCTGCGCGGGATCGCGCGGCCGGTGCTGGCGGCCGGGCTCAGCATGGGCCGGATTCAGGTCTTCTACTATTTTGCGATGGCGCTGACGCTCGTCGCGGCCCTCGTGATGCATCTCATCGTGACGTCCCCCTTCGGCCTCTCGCTGCGCGGGATCCGTGAGAGCGAGTCCCGTATGCGCGTGCTCGGCTACAACGTCTTCCTCCACAAATACCTGGTCTTCATCCTCGCCGGCACGTTCTGCGGCCTGGCCGGCGTGCTGTACGCGTACTACAACGGCTTCGTCTCGCCCGCGGACGTGCACCTCGTCGCGTCCGCGAACGCGCTGCTCATGGTGATTCTCGGCGGCTCCGGCACGCTCTTCGGGCCCCTCGTTGGCTCCGCGCTGCTCGTCTTTCTGCAAAACATGCTCAGCGGCATCACGCAGCGCTGGCTGACGATCCTCGGCGCGATCCTCATCCTGGCGGTGATGTACGCGCCCCGCGGCGTGGTCGGCGCCGCGCGAACGCTGCTCGCCCGCGGGGCCCGCGTACGCGGGACCCGGGTTTCGGCCGTCGAACAATCGCACACCACGTAGAACCGGCCACGGAGGTGGGGGGCTTGGCAAGACATCGCATCATGCGGCGGACGCTTCTCAAGGGAGGCCTCGCGCTGGCGGGAGCGGCGGCCGCCGGGGGGCTCGATCGCCTCCGCCCCGTCGTGTACGCTCAGCCGTCGCCGGCGTTCCGCATCGGCTTCATCGCGGATGTCACGGGCAACGTCGCGCCGAGCGGCCGCGATATGCTCGACGGCTTCCAGATGTACCTGTCCGAGAAGAACTCGATGCTCGGCGGAAAGCAGGTCCAGTTGATCGTCGAGGACGCGGGCGGCGTGCCGGCCAACGCGCTGACCAAGGCCCGCAAACTGGTGGAGCAGGACCGGGTCCACCTGCTGACCGCGCCGCTGCTGGCCAACGAGGCCTACGCGGTCCGCGATTACGTCGCGGAGCGGGGGACGCCTATGATCTTCATGGTCGCGTCCGCGGACGATCTCACCCAGCGGAAGGGCGCGCCGAACTTCGTCCGCGTCGGATGGTCGAGCAGCCAGCCCTCGCACCCGTTCGGCGAATACGCGGCGACGACGCTCAAGTACAAAAGGATCGCCGTCATCGGCAGCGACTACGCCTTCGGCTACGAGGTGGTCGGCGGGTTTCAGAAGACGTTCGAAGAGCACGGCGGCCAGGTCGTGCAGAAGATCTGGACGCCGCTCGGCACGCCGGACTTCAGCCCGTATGTCACGCAGCTGCGCCGGGACGTCGACGCCGTCTACGCGACCGAGACCGGCGTGGACGTGATCCGCTTCGCCAAGGCGTACCGGCAGTACGGCCTGAAAGACAAGATCCCCCTCATCGGCGGCGCGCTGCTGTCTGATGAGAGCCTGCTCCGCGGCATGGGCGCACCGGAGGACGCGACCGGCATCATCACCTGCCTGCACTGGGCCGCCGGCCTGACCACGCTCGCGGCGAAGAAGTTCGTCGACGCCTACAACGCCAAGTATAAGAAGGACCCGTCGTACTACGCGGAGACCAACTACACAGGCGGCATGTGGATCGATACGGCCGTGCAGCGCATCGACGGCAAGGTCGACGACCGCGCCGCCTTCCTACGCGCGATGCTGGCCGTCCAGCTGCCGAACGCGCCGCGCGGACCGGTCCGGCTCGACAGCTACCACAACCCCATCCAGAACGAGTACGTGCGAAAGGTCGAGTACCAGAACGGGCGCCTGGTCAACACCGTGATCCACACCTTCCACAACGTCTCGCAGTTCTGGACGTTCGCGCCCGCGGAGTTTCTGAAGCAGCCGGTGTACGACCGCAACTATCCGCCCTGCCGGTACTGTTAGCAGGCGGGCGCCGGCCGGCACGACGGTGACGGGGCAGGCCGTTCTGGAGCTCGACCGGATCTGCCGCCGGTTCGGCGGCCTCGAAGCGATCCGGGACGTCTCCATGTCCGTGCCGGAAGGGTCGCGCCGCGCGATCATCGGGCCGAACGGCGCCGGCAAGACCACGCTGTTCAACATCATCACGGGCGAGCTCGCCGCGACGTCGGGACGCCTCAGGCTCTTCGGCCGCGACGTGACGGGCCTGCCGGCGCACCGGCGGGCCGCGCTCGGGCTCGGGCGCACGTTTCAGATTACCAACCTCTTCGGGCCGCTTACGGTCGAGGACAACATGCTGCTCGCGGTGCAGGCGCTCGGGCCCTCGAAGTACGCGATGCTGCGGCCGCTGCGCCGCGACCGGACGGTGCTCGACCGCGCACGGGCCCTGCTCGAGCCGGCGGGGCTCTGGGAGAAGCGCGACACCGAGGTCCACGTGCTCTCCTACGGCGAGCAGCGGCAGCTGGAGGTGCTGCTGGCGCTGGCCGGGCGTCCGCGGCTCCTGCTGCTGGACGAGCCGGCGGCCGGGCTGTCGCCGGGCGAACGGCGGGAGATGGCGCAGTTCATCAAGGCGCTCGATCCGGGGCTGACGCTCCTGCTCATCGAGCACGACATGGACGTCGCGTTCGAGATCGTCGACGCGATCACGGTGCTGCATTTCGGCTGTGTGGTGGCGGAAGGGACGAAGGAGGCCGTGCGCGCGGATCCGTCCGTTCAGGAGATCTACCTCGGCGCCGAGGCGGACGCGCATGCCTGAGCCCGTCCCGTCTGACGCGGGACCGTCTCGCGGGATGCGCGAGCCTGCCGTGCTGGCCGTCGACGACATCCACACCTATTACGGCGACTCCTACGTGCTGCAGGGTGTCAGCCTCGAGGTGCGGCCCGGCGCCGTCACGGCGCTCCTCGGCCGGAACGGCATGGGCAAGACGACGCTGATCCGGTCGGTGGTGGGGTTCGCGCGGCCGCGGCGGGGCCGCGTGATGTTCGGCGGCCGTGACATCACCCGCGCGCCGAGTCACGAGATCGCGCGGGCCGGCATCGGGCTCGTCCCGCAGGGCCGCCGCATCTTCCCGTCCCTCACCGTGCACGAGAACCTGACGGTCGCGGCGCGCGACGCGAACGGTGCCGGCGGCACGCCGTGGTCGATCGAGCGGGTCCTCGGCCTGTTTCCGCGGCTCGGCGAGCGCGCCGGGCACCGCGGCAACATGCTCTCCGGCGGAGAGCAGCAGATGCTCGCGATCGGCCGCGCGCTCATGACGAACCCGCGCGTGCTGCTGATGGACGAGCCATCCGAAGGCCTCGCGCCGCTGCTGGTCCGGTATCTCGGCGACGCGATCGTCCGCCTCCGCGAGGAAGGGCTGAGCATCCTGCTCGTCGAGCAGAACCTGCCGATGGCCCTCCGGGTCGCCGGCGACGTGTACGTACTCAGCAAAGGCCACGTGGTCTATCACGGCGCGCCGGCGGACCTCGCCGCCGATTCGGCCGTCACGCACCGGTACCTGGGGGTCTAGCGATGACCGAGATTGTCGACCGCCGTCCGTTCGTTGACGCGATCCGCGCGCAGCTGCGTCTCGATCCCGCGAAGACCGCCGTGCTCGCGGTGGACGTCCACCGCGGCCATCTCGACCCTGAGGTGGCAACGATGCCGGTCTCCGCCGCCGACGCGCGGCGCGTGCGCGCCGCGGTGGCGCGCCTGCTGGGCGGCGCCCGGGCGGCCGCCGTGCCGGTCGTCTACGTGCTGCTGACGTACCGGCGTACGACACCGCCGGGGCTGGAGAGCATGGTCAACCCGTTCTGGAAAGCGGTCGAGGCCGCGCGCGAGTCGATGACGCCGGGGCGGCGCAGCACGATCGTCCGCCATAATCAGGAAGGCTCGGTGCAGACCGAGCTGCCGCCGGAACTCGCGGCCCAGCCCGGCGACTACGTGATCCGCAGCAAGAAGCGGCTCAGCGCGTTCTACGGCACCGACCTCGAGACGCTGCTGCGGGCGCTCGGGACGGAGACCGTGGTGATTTGCGGCATCAACACCAACACCTGCGTGCTCTGCACGGCGTTCGACGCCTTCAACCGCGATCTGCGGGTCGTCGTCGCCGCGGACGGGGTCGCCAGCATGTACGGCGACGACCTGCACGTGCTCGGCCTGGAGAACATTCAGCGCTGCCTCGGCTGGGTGCTCCCGGTGGAGAAGATCCTCGCGCAGTTCGGCGGAACGGTCGCCTCACGCGGCGTGCCCAAGACCGGCGCGGCGGAACGCTCCGGCTCACGCCGTAGGCCTGCGCCGGCGTCGCCCCGCTCGCCCGGCACCAGCCGGCGGAAGGCGCCGGCGTCGCACCGGTCACGGTGAAGGCGCAGCTCCTCGACGCCTGGGGCGGACCGCTCCGGTACGGCGAGCACCGCGATCCGGCCGCCGGGCCGGGCGAGGTCCTCGTCGCGGTCCGCGCGTGCGGCGTCGGCTTGACCGTCGTGAACTACATGGGCGGCAGTCTCGGCCGGCCCGAGTCCCTGCCGCGGGTGCCCGGACACGAGTTCACCGGCGTCGTCGTCGAGGCCGGACCGGGCGTGACCGGCCTGCGTCCGGGGGACCGCGTGATGAGCTACTTCTACCTGACGTGCGGCCGCTGTGAGTGGTGTCGGGCCGGCCGCGAACCTCTCTGCCGGAGCCACGGCGGGTACGTCGGCGTGCACCGCGACGGCGGCTACGCGGAGCTGGTCGCGCTGCCCGAGGCCAACGTGCTGCCGCTGCCGGACGGCGTGCCGTTTGTCGGCGGCACGGTGATCCCGGACGCGGTCGCGACCCCCTACCATGTGTGCGCGTCCCGGGCGGCGGTCCGGCCCGGCGACCGCGTGCTCGTCGTCGGCGCCGCGGGCGGCGTCGGCATCCACATGACGCAGATGGCGCGGCTGTTCGGTGGGCGCGTCGTGGCCGTGGACGTCGACGACGGGAAGCTGGAGCACTGCCGGCGCTTCGGCGCGGACGCGACGGTGAACATCACGGCGCCGGACGCGCACGACCGGGCGCGGGCGGCGTTGGACGACGGCGCCACGGTGGCGATCGACCTGGTCGGCAGCCGCGAGACTCTCGCGTGGACGTTTGGACTGCTCGGCCCGGCGGCCCGCATGATCATGCTGACGACGTTCGAAGGGGCCGGCCTCGACGTGGCGCCGCGTCAGATGGTGATGGGCGAGCTCACGCTGCTCGGATCGCGCTACTGCTCCCGGGCGGAGGTGCTCGCGGCGGCGCGGCTGGTCCGCCACGGGCAGATCACGCCGGTCGTCTCCGAGGTGCGGCCGCTCGAGGACGTCGAGGATCTTCACGGCCGGCTGCGTGCCCGCTCGCTGTTCGGGCGCGGCGCGGTCATGATGGAAGCCTAGGCGGAGGGACCCATGCGGGCGATGGCGGTCGTAGAATACGGCGCGCCGCTGCGGCTCCTCGATCTGCCGCGGCCGGCGCCCGGTCCGGGACAGGTGCTGGTGCGGGTGCTCGGCTGCGGAGTCTGCCGGTCGGATCTCAAGATCGCCGACGGGGCGATGCCGTTCTCGTCCTCGCTCCGCCTGCCCCACGTGCCCGGGCATGAGATCGCGGGCGAGATCGTCGGGTTCGGACCGCCGGAGCCGACCGGGGCTACCGGGACGGGGGGCGCCGGCGGCGGGGCCGCCGCGCCCGGCCGTGGCGGTCTGCGGACCGGCGATCGCGTCGTCGTCTACAATTACTGGGGCTGCCGGACCTGTCCGCACTGCCAGGCCGGCGAAGAAAATCTCTGCGAGCGCCTCCGCGGATGGACGGGGTTCACGTCGCCCGGCGGCTTTCAGGAGTATCTCGTCGTGCCGGAGGACTGCGTGCTCCCCTTGCCGCCGAACGTGCCGCCCGAGCACGGCGGCCCGCTGTCGTGCGCGCTCGGGACGGCCTACCACGCAGTGGTCACGCAGGGCGCCGTGCGCGCCGGCGAGAGCGTGGCGATCCTCGGCGCCGGTGGGGTGGGGCTGCACGCGGTCCAGGTCGTGCGCGCCGCGGGGGGGCGCGCGCTTGCGGTCGATCTCCAGCGGCACCGGTTGGACGCGGCGCGAGTGGCCGGGGCGGAGGGGGCTTTTCCCGCGGGGGCCGACGCGGGCGGAGCGGTGCGCGAGGCGACGGGCGGCCGCGGCGCCGATATCGTCGTCGATACGGTGGGGCATCACGGATCGCTGCTCGCCGCGGCGGACCTCGTGCGGACCGGCGGGCGCGTCGTCCTCGTGGGCTATACCGTGGCCGCCGCGGACTACCCGCCGCTGCCCACCGAGCGCGTCGTGCTCGGCCAGATCACCGTGATCGGCTCGCGGTACGTGACGCGGCGCGAACTGCGCCGGGCGTTCGACCTGGTGGCGCGAGGCCTCGTGCATCCGATCGTGGCGGAAGAAGTCCCGCTCGAGCGCGCCAACGACGCGCTCGCGATGGTCCGTGAGGACCGCGTGACGGGGCGCGTGGTCGTCCGCGTGGGGCGATGATCGATCTCGCGGTGCGGGGGGCGACCGTCGTCGGTCCGCGCGGGCGGTACCGCGCCGACCTGCACGTCGACGGCGGCAGGATCGTCGCACTCGGCACGCTCGAGGTGCAGGCGCGCGAGGTCGTCGACGCCGCGGGCCTCGTCGCGATCCCCGGGGTAGTGGACACCCACGTCCACTTCATGGATCCCGGCGAGACGGAGCGGGAGGACTTCATCACCGGCAGCGCCGCGGCCGCGGTGGGCGGCACGACCACGGTCGTCGAGCACACGCACGCGGCGCCGGTGCGCACCGCGGCCGACCTCCGCGGCAAAGTGAGCCACCTCGCCGAGCGATCCCTCGTCGACTTCGCGCTGGCCGCGCACGTGTGGCCCGATCAGGTGCCGCATCTCGACGACCTCTGGGCCGCGGGGCCGGCGTACCTCAAGATCTTCACGTGCGAGACCCACGGCGTGCCGGCCGTGCCGGCCGGGCATCTGCTGCGCGCCTTCCACGACGTCGCGCGGTGGAACGGCATCGTGCTCGCGCACTGCGAGGACGATGCGATCACCCGGGACCGGGCGGAGACGCTGCGGGCGGCCGGGCGCACGGACGGCGGCGTCATCCCGGAGTGGCGCGCGCGCGAGGCAGAGGCGGTCGCGACCGACGAGGTGGCGGCGCTCGCCCGCCTCACCGGCGCGCGCGTCGTGATCGCCCACACGAGCCACGCGCCGATCGTCGATCTGATCGCGGCGGCGCGGCGGGCCGGGGCGCGGCTGTGGGTGGAGAGCTGTCCGCAGTACTTCTACCTCGAGGAGCGCGAGGTGCTCGAGCACGGCCCCTTCCGCAAGTTCACCCCGCCCGCGCGCATTCGGACGCCCGAAGACGCCGACGCGATGTGGGCGCGCCTCGCGTCCGGCGCCGTCACGCACGTCAGCACGGATCACGCGCCGGCCACCCGGGCGCAGAAACAGCACGGGGACATCTGGGCGTGTCCGTTCGGGCTGCCGGGCGTCGAAACGACGCTCTCGCTGATGCTGACCGCGGCCGCGAACGGCCGCGTCACGCTCGAGCGGGTCGTGGACGCGCTGTGCGAGCAGCCCGCGCGGCTGTATGGATTCTATCCGCGCAAGGGGACGCTCGCCCCCGGGGCCGACGCCGACATTACGCTCGTCGACCCCGCCCGCCGGCGGCGGCTCGCCGACGCCGGCGTCGTCAGCAAGGCGGGGTGGACGCCGTACGCGGGCCGCGACGTGACCGGCGCCCCGGTGATGACGTTCGTGCGCGGCCGCCTGGTCGCGCGGGACGGACGGCCGGTCGCGGAACCCGGGTGGGGGCGGTGGCTGCCGGGCGCGGGCGCACGCGAGGGGGCCGCCCCGTGAGCCTCGACTTTCTCGTCACATCGCTGATCGTGGTCGTGTCGCCCGGCACCGGGGTGCTGTATACGCTGGCGGCCGGCCTGTCGCGCGGCTCACGCGCAAGCGTCGTCGCCGCGTTCGGCTGCACGCTGGGCATCGTCCCGCACATGGCCGCGGCGATCATGGGGCTGGCGGCGCTCCTGCACGCGAGCGCCGTGGCCTTCCAGGCCCTCAAGTATCTGGGCGTGATCTATCTACTGTATATGGCCTGGAGCGCGCTGCGGGATCGGGGCGCGCTCCGCGTAGAGGAGACGCCCGGCGCCCGCTCGGCGGCGCAGGTGATCGTCACCGCGATCCTGATCAACATTCTCAATCCGAAGCTGTCGATCTTCTTCTTCGCCTTCCTGCCGCAGTTCGTGAGCGCCAGCGAGCCGCACGCGCTCTCGCGAATGCTGGAGATGAGCGCCGTGTTCATGCTGCTGACGTTTGTCGTCTTCGTGGGATACGGGCTGTTCGCCGCGTCGGTCCGCAGGCACGTCATCTCGCGTCCCCGCGTGTTGACGTGGATGCGGCGCACGTTCGCCGGCGCGTTTGTCGCGCTCGGCATCAAACTCGCGTTCGCCGATCGCTAACCCGGCAGTTCGCTCAGGCGCTTTTGCAGAAACCGCCGCTCCGGCTCCTGCCCCACGAGCGCGAGGGCTCGAGTATACGACGCGCGGGCGTCCGCGGTTCTGCCCAGCCGCCGGCAGAGGTCCGCGCGCGCCGCGTGCGCGAGATGGTAGTCGCCGAGGTCCCCGCGCGCCAGCAGGGCGTCGATGAGCGCCAGTCCGGCCGCGGGGCCTTCGCGCATCGCCACGGCCGCGGCGCGGTTCAGTTCCACGACCGGCGACGGATACGCGGCCTGCAGCACGTCGTAGAACCCGACGATGCGGCCCCAATCGGTCGCCGAGGCGGACGGCGCTTCCGCGTGCACCGCCGCGATCGCCGCCTGAAGCGTGTAGGGGCCGACGCGCCGCGACGCCAGGGCCCGTTCCACGAGGGCCACTCCCTCGGCGATCTGCTCCCGGTTCCAGAGCGAGCGGTCTTGATCGTCGAGCAGCACCAGCTCGCCCGACGGTGAGGTGCGCGCCGCGCGGCGCGACTCGTGCAGCAGCATCAGCGCGAGCAGCCCCATCACCTCGGGCTCCGGCAGCAATTCTAAGATTAGGCGGCCGAGACGGGTCGCTTCGGCGGAGAGGTCCGCCCGCACGAGCGACGGACCGGCCGACGGAGCGTACCCTTCGGTGAACACGAGGTAGACGACGCGCAGCACGCTGTCCAGGCGGGCGGGCAGATCCTCCTTCGGCGGCACCTGGTAGGGGATCCGCGCGTCGCGGATCTTCCGTTTGGCGCGGACGATGCGCTGCGCCATCGTGGGGGCCCCGGCGAGGAAGGCGCGCGCGATCTCCTCGGTTGTAAGTCCGCAGACCTCGCGCAGCGTGAGCGCCGCCTGCGCCTCCGGCGCGAGCGCAGGGTGGCAGCACGTGAAGATCAGCCGGAGCCGGTCGTCCTCGAGCTCGCCGTGCTCCCGTCCGGCCGCGTCGGCGGCGCCGAGTTCGAGGTCCTCGGCGATCTTGACGAGCGACGCGTCGAACCGCGCCCGCCGGCGCAGCGTATCGACCCCCTTGAAGCGGCCCGTCGAGACGAGCCACGCGCGCGGGTTGGCCGGCACGCCGTCGCGGGGCCACTGCTCGACCGCCGCGGTGAAGGCGTCGTGCATCGCTTCCTCGGCGAGGTCGAAGTCGCCCAGCAACCGGATCAGGGTGGCGAGGACGCGCCGCGACTCGGCGCGGTACACCATATCGACCGCCTCACGCGCCTGTTCGGCAGAGTTTCCACTGTGCGGCTTCATCGACAGCGCAATCACGGTCCTTTACCCCGGCTCCTCAACCGGCCGGATCTCGATGCTGCCAAACTGGGCTTCCGGCATCCTGGCCGCGACCCGGACGGCGTCGTTGAGGTCGCGGGCCTGGATCAGGACAACGCGGTGCAGCCGTTCCTCGGGATCGGCGGCGGGGCCTTCGGCGGCGGGGCCTTCGGCGGCGGACAGCCTGCCGTTCCGAACCCGGACGGTCAGGGCGTCCCGGCCGTGCGCCGCCGCCCCATCAGGGTCTTTCTTCTTATTGTAAATCAGGCACGCGTATTTCATAGCTCCCTCGGATAGAAGCGGTAACCGCATACAGTAGTCGTTTGGAGAGGTGTCGGATCGACATGCAGGGCCGGCCCAGGCCGGCGGTAGGCCGGCGGGCATGTCGATTTCGCGCCGCGCGTACGACTATAGAGTGGAAGAAGAACGGAGAGGAGCTTCTGAAGAAGGGGTGCGTGCCGGCATGTGGACCCGGTACCTGGTGCCGCTGGGCCGCGTAGCGTTTGCCGCGGTCTTCATCGTGTTCACGCCGCCCGATTTCACGCCGCAGGGCATCGCCGAGGCCGCGCAACAAGGGGTGCCGCTGGCGCCGGTCTTGGTGCCGCTGGCCGGTCTGATCGCGCTGGCCGGCGGGGCGAGCGTCATTTTGGGGCGCAGTTTGGGTTCTTTCTGGCCAACACATCGAGGATCGGCACCGCGCTGCTCATCGCGTATTTCGGGGCGGGGCCGTTCAGCCTCGACGAGCGCGCCGCGGCGCCGCGGCCAAAGGACTGACCGGCGCCGGGCCCAAAAGCACCCGGCATGGCCGACCCGATTCAGGAGATCGTGCAGGAACGCGAGCGGGCACGGGAGCGCGGCGATCCGCTCGCCGAGGTGTGCTACCTGGTCACCGTGGCGTCGGCCGACCGCGCGGAGGCGCGCGCCCTGACGCTCCGGGACATCACCGAACGCGGCATCGGCGTCATGGTCAACCGCACGAGTCCCAAATGGCTGCAGCTGTCGCAGACCGAGACCGCCACCGTGCTGATCCACTGGCCGAGCGTGCGGCGCCAGTACCGGATCTGGGGAACGGTCGCGCCGATGGAGCCGGAGCGGGTCGACGCGTACTGGCGGCGCAAGACCCACGGCTCCAAGCTGCTGGAGTACTACTATACGGAATTCCAGCCCCAGAGCGGGACGATCGCCTCGCGCGAGGAGTTTCTGGCGGGGATCGAGGCGCTGCGCCGGCGCTATCCGAACCTCGACGCCGTGCCGCCGCCGCCCAGTCTGGCGGGGATCTACGTGGTGCCCCGCGAGATCGAGCTCTGGCACGGCTCGGAGGAGCGGCTCCACGACCGCCGGCGGTACCGCCGGTCCGGCGCGGACTGGGAGTGCACGACGCTCGTTCCGTGATGTCGAAAACGGCCCCGCCCGTTCGACTACATGACGAACGAGACGCGCGAACGGAGGAGAACAGATGCGGTTCATGATGCTGATGATCCCGAAGGGCTACGAAAAGGCGCACCCCGGCGCGGTGCCGAGCGCCGAGGCGGTCGACGCGATGATGAAGTACAACGAAGCGCTGCGGACGGCCGGCGTGCTGCTGGCGCTCGACGGGCTGCACCCGCTCTCGGCGGGCGCGCGGGTGGAGTTCTCCGGCGGCAAGCACATCGTGACGGACGGGCCGTTCATCGAGGCGCGGGAGGCTCTCGGCGGGTACTGGATGATCGACGTGCCGTCGAAGGCCGAGGCCGTCGCGTGGGCGTCGCGGTGTCCGGGAGACGACTGCACGATCGAGGTCCGTCAGGTGTTCGAGATGTCGGAGTTTCCGGAAGACGTCCAGAAGGTCGCGGCCAAGTACCCCGAAGTCGGGCGGCACGTGGAGCAGCGGAAGGAGAAGAAATGAAGTACATGCTTTTGGTCTACGGGAACGAACAGGCCTGGGATGAGGCCGAGCGAGAGCAGTGCTATAAGGATTCCGCGCAGGTGGCGCACGATCTCAGAGCGGCCGGCCTGGACGCCGTCGCCGCCCCCCTGCATCCGGTCGCAACGGCGACGAGCGTGCGCGTGCGGGAGGGCAAGCGGTTCGTCACCGACGGACCGTTCGCGGAGACGCGCGAGCAGCTCGGCGGTTACTTCATCGTCGACGTTCGGGATCTGGACGACGCGATCGCGATCGCCGGCCGGCTCCCGAGCGCGCGCCTCGGCACGATCGAGATCCGGCCGATCATGGAGATCCCCGGCCTGCCCTCGCACTGAGCGGAGCGGCGGCGGCGGTCAGCGCGCCGGTCCCGCCGGACTGGGCCCTCGAGCCGGAGCGCGATGGTGCGATCGGTAGGCCTGCGCCTTCATGCGGTTCCCGCAGATCGACATGACGCACCACCGGCCGGAGCGGTTTTTCGAGTGGTCGTAGAACGCCCAGTGGCAGCGCCGGCACGCCTTCAGCCGGTCCCACGTCCCGTCCATCTGCGCGGCCATCGCGGCGGCCAGCAGGCGTCCCAGCGCGCCGACCACCCCCGCGGCCTCCGGTTCCAGCCGCATCGTCCCGTCGCGCCGGAACCGGATGACGAGGCGCGCATCCCGGGCGAGACGGCCGAGCGCCGCGGCGGCCGCGCCGCCCGCGGGCACGCGGTTGTGTGCGAGGGTGAGCCGCCGAAGGGCTTCGCGGACCTCCAGCGCGCGCCGCAGATCGGCGCCGCCGACGCGCGCGGTGCGCTCGAGCAGCCCGTGCGCCGCCAGCCACCGGCGGAGATCGGCCGGTGCGACGAACTCGTCCGTGCGCAGGCCGAGGTGCGACCGCTCGACGTTGTAGGTGTTGATGAACTGCTGCACCAGGCGCAGCGCTCGCGGCGCCGGCCGCCGTCCCCCCGGTTCCATCCGCACCCCTCCGTTCTGCCGGTCCCATCGTAGCACGGCCGACGGGCGCCGGAGCAGGAGGGATAACCTATGTTATAAAATTGATGGTTACTTGAACCGTGCGAGGTCCAGGCGTATGCGACGGCTGGTGGCGCTGCTTCTGGTTGTTGCCGCACTTCCGTTCACCGCCCGTTCCGGCAGGGCCCAGGACGTGAGCGGTCTCTATCAGGCGACGGCGATCGTTACGGGCTCGGACCGGCGCTACCGCAATGTCGGATTCGCGCGGTGCCTGCGGGAGGTGCTGGTGAAGGTCTCCGGGGAGCCCCGGCTCGGCCGCGATCCGCGGGTCGACCGGCTGGCCGCGGAAGCGAATATCTTCATCGGATCCTTTACCTACGTGGATCAGATGGCCGGCATCAAGCACAAAGACGACCAGGGAACCTATGATCGGCCGTTCGATCTCACCGTGCGCTTCGTCCCGGCGCTGATCGACAAGATCCTCGCGGATCTGGGAGAACGGCCGTGGCCCGGTGCGCGGCCGGCGATCGTGCCGGTGCTCACGATCCGCGGCTACAGCACCGCCTACGCGCTGACCGCGGAGACGCCCGCGGGAGCCGACCTGCGGACCTCCTTCGCCGCCATCGGGCGCGACTTCGGCATGCGGGTGCGGTTCCCGGCCGCGTCCGAGTTCGACGCCGCGGGCGCGGCGGGCCCCTCGACGGGGCAGTCCTCACCCGGCGACGCGGTCGTCGCCGGCACGCTGGTCTTCGAACGGACGCTCCCGGGGTGGGTCGGGGCGTGGCAGATGCGGTACGGCGGGGTCGACTACGCGTGGGGCATTCGCGGCGTCAACTTCGACGAGGCGTTCCGCGACGTCGTGCGCGGCGTGGTGCGGGTCGCATCCGGGCACGGCGCGCCGGATTGACCCAGGACGGATCCCGATCGCGGGCGTCCTAACCGCGCGTCAATCTACGCGTCGTCGTATCGGTCGTATCCCGAGGGATCTTTCACGATCTTCGCCGGTTTCTCGCCGAGCACTTTCTTCAGGAGGTCGAGCGCGTTCCGTTTCGATTCTTCGGCGCTCTCGTCCATCGCCTTGCCCGCTTCCTGGAAGGTCTTGTTGGTGACCGACTTTCCTGTGGGTTCGGCTCCGGCGTGCCCCGCTCCCATGGGGTTGTCCGGCATCTTGCATCCGCAGTTGTAACACATCGCTTTACCCACCCCCAACCGGTTTCCGGCGCGGCCCGACCGTCGCGCCTGGACTCGCTTGTACTTTCTCCTTCGGCGTCGATGATTAACCGACCCTCAACCGAGGACGTCGCACCGCGCCCGGCGTATCTGATCCGGCATGAAGAACAACGCAGCCCGCGCGTCGCAGTTCACAAGGATCGGTTACCTCGACATCCCCGGCGGCGGCCAGGTAGTTGTCGACGGCCGCTGGGCCTACGTCGGGCATATGGCGCCGCCGCACGGCACCAGCATCATCGACGTCGCCGACCCGCGCGCGCCGCGGCTCGTGGCGGAGATCTCGATCCCGGGCAACATCCACTCACACAAAGTGCGCGTGCTCGGCGATCTCATGCTGGTCAACCACGAACGGTACCCGTCGCACGGCGCGGGCCCGTCGGGCGCCCCCGTGGATGAGCCCGCGGTGGGCCTCACGCTCTACGACATCGCGGATCGCGCGAAGCCGCGTCCGATCGGCCGGTTCCCCACCGCGGCCCGCGGCGTCCACCGCTTCGACCTCGCCGGGACGCGCGTCTTTCTCTCGACGGAGTGGGAAGGCTTCTCGACCAACATCCTCTCCATCGTGGACGTGGCGCGCCCGGCGCATCCCGAGCTGGTGAGCCGGTGGTGGCTGCCCGGCCAGCACGTCGCAGCCGGTGAGCGGCCGCCGATCGGCGGCCGCCATTATTGGATGCACCTAGCGCTCGCCCGCGGCGAGCGGGCCTACGCGGCGTGCGGGCAGGCCGGCGCTGTGATCATCGACATCTCGGATCTGCGCGCGCCCCGTACGATCGGCTCGGCGGCCTGGAACCCGCCGTACACGTCTCCGACGCACACCGTCCTGCCGCTGCCGCATTCGATCCGCGGCCGCCGGTTCGCCGTTGTCACCGACGAAGACGTCACGGACGACGTCCTCGAGGATCCGCCGGCGTTCATGTGGGTGCTCGACATCACGAACGAAGCGCGCCCGGTGCCGGTCGCGACCTATCAGGCGGATCCGGAGGGTCTCGTCGTGCCGGGCCGCCGGTTTGGGGCGCACCAGCCGTGGGAGGACGTGGGACCGGACAACGTCGTCTTTCTCGCCTGGTTCAGCGGCGGCGTGCGCGCGGTCGACGTCTCGAACCCCTACGCGCCGCGCGAGGTGGGCTGCTACGTGCCCCCGGCGCCGGACGGCGAGCCCGCGCCGCAGACCAACGACATCTTCGTCGACGGCCGCGGCCTCGTCTATGCGATCGACCGGTACCGCGGTCTCAGCGTCCTCGAGTTCGCCCCGTACGCGGCCAGGTAACGACCCGCACCGGCGTGACGGCGAGCACGGGGCGCTCTTCGAGGCGCATCGTCCGGTACTGACGGTACTTCAGCCGGAGCGCACGCAGCGCCGCGGCATGCCCGGCCGCGCCCGGCCGCAGCACGCGCGCGGTGCCGAAGACGAGGACGTACCAGAGGCGCCGCCAGTCCTCCCGATACGCGTCGACGACTAGGGCGACGTGCGGATTGGCGACGATGTTGCGGACCCGCTTGAGGCGCAACGGGGCCGCGCGCTTCGGTTTCTCGTCGATCGGGGTGTAGAGGCGCCGGCCGACGGCCGCGAAGCAGATCGGAACAACGTGCGGACGGCCGCGCCGGTCCGCGGTGGCGAGCCGAGCCACGCGCGCGCGGGCGAGGACGATCCGCAGACCCGCTACGCGGAGCCCAGCCACCGCTCGGCCAATGTGATGAGGGCGGTGTGGTCCTCGGCGGCCAGACCGGCCTGAGATGCGGCCCGCCAAGCCTGCCGCACCACCTCGCCCAGGATCATCGGGACGTCGAGACCCGCGGCCACGTCGAGGCAGATGTCGAGGTCCTTCAGGTACTGCGCGACCGTGAAGCCGGCGGTAAAGCGGCGCGGCAGCATGTGCTGGGCGACCTTGTTCTCCGTCGTGTAGCTGCGGCCGGTCGAGCGGTTCACGGCCTCGAGCATCCGCTCGGGCGCGAGTCCCGCCCGCCGGGACAGGGCGACGGCTTCGACGGCGCTCCAGATCGTCGTCGCGGACATGAGGTTGTTGATCGTCTTGGCGACGTCGCCGTCTCCGGGCGCGTCGCCGACGTGGACGATCCGGCCGAAGACTTCCAGGACCGGCCGCTGCGATTCGAGGAGCGCCGCGGGCCCGCCCACCATCACGCACAGCGTGCCCTGCTCGGCGCCCCGCACGCCGCCGGAGACCGGCGCGTCCAGGACGCCGACGCCGCGGCCGGCGAGGTCTGCCGCCAGCCGGCGCGTCACGCCCGGATGCGAGGACGTCATCTCGAGGAGCGTCTGCCCGGCGCGGACGGCCGCCACCAGGCCGTCTTCGCCGTACACGGCGCGCTCCACCGCCGGGCCGTCCGGCAGCATCGTGATGATCACGCCGGCGCGGCCGATGGCGTCGCCGATGCTCCCCGCGGCCGCCGCGCCGCCGGCGCGGGCGGCCGCGACCGCCTCCTCGCGAATGTCGTAGGCCGCCACCTCGTAGCCGGCGCCGATCAGGCGCCTGACCATCGGCTGTCCCATCCGGCCTAATCCGATAAACCCGATCCGGTTAGTCACCATAGCGCCTGTATTTCTGTGCCGCGCGGATCAGTTCATGCGGGGACGGCCGTATCGGGTCGGGACCCTATGCGGCGTCACGGCAAATCGCCATCCCAGGCTGGCGGCCTTTCGGGATGGCCGCGGGCCGCCCCGGGACTAGAGTACAGATAACGGCGGTGGGAACAGCGCCGCTCGAGACGCACCGGTCCACCATAGAGAGGGGAGACGGCCATGATGACGGCGAGACTGGCAAGAGTGATCCAGCGGGGGCTCGTAGTGGCGGTCATCGCCGGAGCCGTGGCGATGGTTCCGGGGACGGCGGGCCTGGCCGCCGCGGCGCATACCGTCGACATCTCGATCGTCGCGGGGAAAGACGCGGCCGGTGGGGGGTTCGATTTCAACGGCTACCGCAACGGCGCGATGACGATCACCGTGCCCGTCGGCTGGCAGGTCGCCGTGCACTTTGTGAACGTCAACGACCTGCCGCACAGCGTGGCCGTGCTGGCGGTCGGCGCGGACAAGTCGCCGGCGCCGGGCGGGAGCCCCGTCTTCTCGGGCGCCACGACCAAGGACCTCGCCGGCGGACTTCCCAAGGGCGGGAAGCAGACCTTTACCTTCGAGGCCTCAAAGGCCGGGACGTACGAGTTCGTGTGCGGCGTGTCCGGACATGCGGTCGCCGGGATGTGGGACAAGCTGGTCGTCTCGGCCTCGGCCGAGGCGCCGAGTGTGACGCCGGCCGGCGCGGCGACGCTCACGGTGGGCGGCAACTAAGTCGAGAACGGAAGCGGGGGGCCCGGCGGGGGCCGCGCGTCGCGCGCCCGCCGGGCCCGGTTACACCAAGCTGAGGGGAGGCAGGCTGATGAGAGGCCGACGGTACCTGGCGATGGTGGCGGGCGGGGTGATCCTCGTGGCCGGTCTCTTCGCGGTCCGGCTGGGCGCCTCTCCGCTGCCGCACCCGCGGACCATCACGCTCGAGGCATCGCAGTGGCGGTACACGCCCGGCATCGTGACCGTGAACGAGGGCGATCCCATCACCCTCATTATCAAGGCCAGCGACGTGACGCACGGATTCTACCTCGACGGCTACAACGTGACCGAAACGGTCGTGCCCGGCCAGACGATCACCGCGCGGTTCGTGGCGACACGGAGCGGGCGGTGGATGTTCCGCTGCGCCGTGACCTGCGGTCCGTTCCATCCCTACATGATCGGCTGGCTGCGGGTGCAACCCAACGTCACGCTGCGCTTGGGCCTGCTGGCGCTCGGCGCGATCGGCGCCACCGCGCTGTACGCGGCGTGGGAGGAGGGAAGCGGACGATGAGCGCGGAGAAACGGGTGGTGGCCCGCACGGCGACGGCCGAGGCGGTGGACGCGCCGGCGGCGCCGCGCGACGTCTTCCTCGGATTCGTGCCGGTGGACGCGCGCCTCGAGCTGACCAAGGCGCCGTGGCTGCGGCGCCTGCTGCGAAGCCGCTGGACGACCTTTCTGCCGACGGCGCTGAACCTCTTTCTGTTCCTCGTGATCCTCGCCGCGGGCATCGTGGGGACGCCCGTCGGCAACGCGAACATCGCGATCGTCTTCATCTGGATTTTGTGGTGGTCCGCGCTGATGCTGGTGCTCGTGCCTTTCGCGTCCCGCCTGTGGTGCGGGATGTGCCCCCTGCCGGTGCTCGGCGAATGGGTGCAGCGGTTTTCGCTGGTGGCGCGCCGGTGGCACAAGCCGCTCGGCCTCTCGATCAAATGGCCCAAGAAGCTCCGCAGCATGTGGCTCGTGAACGGCGTGTTTCTCGGCGTCGCCGCGTTCAGCGGGATCATCACCACACGGCCCTGGGCGACCGTGGCGCTCCTCGGCTCGATCATGGTCCTCGGCACGGGACTCTTCCTCGTCTACGAGCGGCGGACGTTCTGCCGCTATCTCTGTCCCGTCGGCGGCTTCCTCGGCCTGTACGCCAACTTCGCCGCGATCGAAATCCGGCCGAAGAGCCAGCCGGTCTGCGTGGGCCACAAGTCCAAGGAGTGCATCCTCGGCAGCATGGCGGGGCACGGCTGCCCGTGGCTCGAGCAGCCGACCAACCTCAAGCGCAATACCTACTGCGGGATGTGCTTCGAGTGCTTCCGCTGCTGCTCGCAGGACAACATGGGCCTGTACGTCCGGCCGTTCGGCACGGATCTGCTCGTGGAGTCGCACCGCGGCCTCGACGAGTCCTGGAAGGCCTTCATCATGCTCGGCGCGGCGGCCGTATACTCCGCGACGATGATGGGACCGTGGGGCACGCTCAAGGACATGGCAAACTTGCGGTCGTTCGGCGGGTGGGCGCTCTTCGCCGTCGGGCTCATCACGGTGCTGGCCGGCGTGCTGCCCGCGCTGCACGGCGCGTCCGCCTGGCTGTCCTGGCGTCTGGCGGGGCGCACCGTGCCGCTCAAGAAAGTGTTCACGAACTTCGCCTACCACCTGGTGCCGATCGGCCTGCTCGCGTGGATCGGATTCAGCTTCGCGATCCTGCTGCCGAACGGATCCTACGTGATCCGGGTCATCTCCGATCCCTTCGGCTGGGGCTGGAACCTCTTCGGCACGGCGCACTTTGCCTGGACCCCGGTGCTGACGAGCTGGCTGCCGGCGCTGCAGGCCGCCTCGCTGCTGTTCGGGTTCGTCTACTCGCTCGATGTGGCGTGGAAGATCGCCCGTCAAACGTTCCCCGCGCCGGCCGCCGCGGCCCGCGCGGTGGTGCCGCAGATCGTGCTGCTGGGCGGGATCACGGCGGCGTTCCTCTGGCTCTTCGTCGGGTAAAGGAGGCCGAGATGCGAACCTTCATGAGGGCGGTATCGATCTGGGGACGGCGGAGGCTGTTCCAGCTCCGCGCGGTCGGAACCGGCGAGATCGTCGCGCTGGCCGTCGTGGCGGTGGTCCTCGTGGTGGGCCCGGCGAGCGTCTTCGCGTACGGGCGGTGGATGGACCGGCACGTCGCCGTGGTGCACGCGCGGCAGTGGCAGTACGCGCCCAATGTGCTGCACGCGACGGCCGGGGTGCCGCTGCGGATCCGGCTGGAGTCGGACGACGTCGTGCACGGATTCAAGGTCATCGGGCTGGACGCCCAGGTGACCCAGCTGATTCCCGGGAAATCAATGGAGTTGACCGTGACGGCGCCGAAGCCCGGTACCTACCTCTACATGTGCACGACCTACTGCGGGTTGAAGCACGCCATGATGTTCGGCAAGCTCATCGTGACGGCTCCGTAGGGAGCTTGTACCAACGCACAACGGACATAGGGGGGAACGCGCTGTGCCTGGGACGCTGAAAGCGCTCAACACGACGATGATGCGCGCGCTCGTTGGTGCGCGCGCCGCCCTGCTCGTCGCCGTCGCGCTCCTCATCGGGTGCGTGTGGGTTCGACCGGCGGATGCCCTGCCGAGCTTCGCCGCGCAAATGGGGGCGCCGTGCAGCGCCTGCCACGTCGGCGGATTCGGCCCCCAGCTCACGCCGTTCGGCATCGCGTTCCGGGCGAACGGGTACACCTGGGGCGGCGGCACCGGTCCCTGGGCGCACATTCCGGTCAACCTCGTCGTATCGCCGACCTACCAAACCCAGGCCGCGGCGCAGCCGGCGGCGCCCACCGGGTACGGCAGCGCCACGAATAACTACTTCAACCTCCTCGGCAGCGGGACGTCCGTGTTTATCGCGGGCGGGCATTCCTTCGGCGGCCAATTCGGCATCGGCGGATTCGAACAGATCGGGTTCATTCAGACGCCGGGCGGGCCGCTGGTTGCCTCCGAGGCGACGTCGGATCTCGCCATCACGAAGCCGATCACCCTCAAGGATCACTCGCTGCTGCTGGGCTTCCACTTCACGAACACGGCGTCCGGTGGGGATCCGTACAACACGCTGTACAACGGCTTCGCCTTCCCGTACATCATTCCGTTCATCGGGCCGTTCCCGAGCGCCAACCCGACGATCGCCGCGCTCGGCACGACCGTCTACGGCATGAGCCTGTATGGGCTGTATGACAACAATCTCTACGTCGAAGCCGGGCTTTACCAGTCGTGGGGCCCGAATACGCTCACCACGATGAACATTGGGGCGTCGAGCCTCGGCACGATCGCCGGCGGGGCGCCCTACTTCCGCATCGCCCGGCAGCAGTCATGGGGCGGCAACTTCCTCGAAGTCGGCGGTATGTACATGAGCATGCCGATGCAGAACGTCCCGGGTGCCAACGCGGTGACCGACCAGAACCAGTACGTCGACTGGGGGTTCGACGCCACCTACCAGCACACGTATGGGCCCAACGTCCTGGCCATCACGAGCAACATCCTGTTTGAGAGCCAGACGCTGACGGCCTCCCAGGCCGCGGGCCTATCCAGCAACGGGACAAACACTCTCACGCAGTTCCGTATCGCCGCCTCGTATTACTGGCACAACACGTACGGGGCAACCCTCGCCTTCACGAGCACGACGGGAAGCACCGATCCGACGCTGTACGCCCCGGCCGCGCTGACGGGCAGCGCGAACGGCAGCCCGAATTCGCAGGCGATCATCGCGCAAGTCGATTGGACGCCGTTTGGCAGCGACACGACCCACGCCGGCTACCCGTGGCTCAACGTCCGGATCGGCCTCCAGTACACGGCCTACCTCTCGTTCAACGGCGGCACGGCGAATTACGACGGCTCGGGGCGCAACGCCGGCGACAACAACACGCTGATGCTGTTCACCTGGTGGGCGTTCTAGCAGTCTAGCAGGTTGGGGCCGGGAGGAGGCGGCCGCGCGCCGTCTCCTCTCCGGGCGCGGCATTCGTTACGGCGACGTCGGATCGCTGTCGATCAGCCGCTCGCGGATCGCGAAGCGGACGAGCTCCGCGCGGTTGTGCAGGCCGAGCTTGTTCATGATGTTGGTGCGGTGGCGCTCGACGGTATTGGGGCTCAGGCCGAGCTGTTCGGCGATCGCCTTGCCGGTTAGGCCCTGTGCGATCAGGGTGAGCACTTCGCGCTCGCGCGCGGTGAGGGCCGGACCGGACCCCTCGCTCCCGCGCTCCCCGGCGCGGCGGTACTCAGTGAGCATGCGCTTCGCCTGCTCGGGCGTGAGGTACGCCGTTCCGGCCGCCGCGGCCCGCACGGCCTCGAGCAGCTGCGCCGGGTCGGCGCCTTTGAGAACGTAGGCTTCGGCGCCGGCGGCGAGCGCCTCGAGAAAGAATCGCTGGTCCCCGTGCATGGTCAGCGCCACGACGTGGACCTCCCCGATCTCCGCCTTCATCCGGCGAATGGCCTCCAGGCCGCCCATCCCCGGCATGTTGAGATCCATGACCGCGACCTCGGGCCGAAGGGTCCGTGCCAGCGCGAGTGCTTCCTCTCCCGTGCCGGCCTCGCCCACCACGGCGATGTCCTGCTTGCTCTCCAGAAACGATCGGATGCCGGCGCGGACGATCCGGTGGTCGTCCGCGATCAACACCCTAATGGGCATCAGGCTTCTTCCACCGGGATGGCGGCGAAGACGCGCGTCCCCGACTGCGGCCGCGACGTCACGGACAGCGTTCCGCCGAGCAGCGCGACGCGCTCCCGCATCCCGGCCAGCCCCCAGCCGCGGCCTTCGTTCGGCACCGCGAGCGGCTCGACGGCGAAGCCCCGGCCGTCGTCCTCGACGACGATTTCGAGTGCGTCCGCGACGCGGGCCAGCGAGATGGCGACGTGCCGGGCTTCGGCATGCCGCACCACGTTCGTAATCGCCTCCTGCGCGAGGCGGAATGCCACGAGCTCGAGCCGGCGGGGAAGGCGATCGTGCTCTTCCAGTCCGGAGACCGTGACGCGCAGGTCGACGCCGGCGGGAGTCAGGTGCGATTCAGCGCACCAGCGGATGGCGGGAATCAGTCCGAGGTCGTCCAGCACCGCCGGACGAAGGTCCAGCATGAGCCGCCGCACGTCCTCGATCATGCCGGAGGTTTGGGCACGGATCGTCTCGAGCCGGGAACGAACTTCCCCCGCCTCCGGCCCCAGCGTGTCCTCGGCGGCGCTCAGCTGCAGCACGAGGGCGCTCAGTCCCTGGCCGATCTCGTCGTGCAGCTCCCGCGCGATCCGGCGGCGCTCGTCCTCCTGCGCGACCACGATGCGCTCGAGCAGCTGGCGCCGGTGGGCGTGCGCGGCGCTGAGCTCCCGCGTGCGGTTGGCCACCCGGTCCTCCAGTTCGCGGTTCCACGCCGCGATCTCTTCGTGCGATGTGCGCAGTTTCACGCGCATCGCTTCGAAGGCCTGGGCGAGGACCCCGACCTCGTCCCGCCGCTCGACGCCGACGGCTTCGTCGAGGTTGCCGCCGGCGATATGCTCCGCGGCGGTCCTGAGGCGCGCTAGCGGCCGCAGGACGCCCTTGGTGTCAAAGAAGGCGAGCGTGGACATGCCCCCGACGATGACCGCGCCAAGGGCCAGCAGGCCGTTCAGCAGCGCGTGCGGCAGCGAGAGCACGACGTCGCGCGGCTCCTCGAGGTTGACGGCCCACCCGGGATAGCCGGGGAGCGGCGTGTAGGCGACGTAGTGCGGGCGCCCCGGAACGTTGTGGAAGGCGATGGCGGTCTGTCCCGGCCGGACCAGCGGCGCGAGGATCGGCAGATGCTCGCTCGCGTGCCCGACGTCCGCAAGCACGGCCGCCGCGCGAACGGTGCCGCTCGGATCCAGGATCTCGAAGTCGGCGGGCCGTCCGGCGCGCTCGTCGAAGGCGCCGGTGAGCGCGAGGCGTTCCAAGTCGACCGCGCCGACGAGCACGTCGCCGTCCGCGAGCGGGACGGTGAGCGCCGTCAAATGAACGTTCGGCGCGACCGGAATCGAAGGCAGCGCGGCGGCGCCGCCCGACGACGCGTCCGCGACCGCCGCGGCAAGATCCGGGGACATCGCCCCGAACCACGCGGCCGGTTGAGCCCAGAGCACCCGGCCGTCCGCGCGCACGATCGCGAGTCCGGCAAATCTGGTCGACCACGCAGAGTTCTCGAGAACCGCGGCCCGCCGGTCGGGGGCGGTCTCCTGGGAGAGCTCCCAGCCGAGATCTTCGAGTTCGTGCCGGTAGCCTCCGAGCATCGCCGCCAGCCGGCCGGCGAGCGCCGTCGCGACCTGTACCCGCTGCTGAATGACGGTCGACGTGCTTTCTTGGACCGCGCGGACCGCGATCACGGCAAAGACGGCCAGAATGACGGCGGTGGCCGCCGCCACGCTGAGGGTGATCCGGGTCTGAAGGCCGAAGGATCGACCCGGCCGCGCCGAAGCCGTTGTGCCGGACGTAGAAACCGTGACACCCCCCATAGATGGACGGCGTTCCGCCTGTCCCTACAGTATGGCGGTGCGGCTTGGCCGCCGCCATCCGGTATGGGTTCGATTAGGGACGTCGGGCCCCGGCCGGATGGCCGCCGGCGGCGCTGTCGCGGGCTACCGCGCCGTCCGCCGTTGCGGCATTACGTCGAGTAGTCGGCGTAGCGCGCGGTCTGGGCGCGGGCGGTCGGATCCGTAATCACGTTGACGATCGCGGGCCTGCCGCTCGCCGCCGCGCGCTCGAGCGCCGGCCGGATCTGCTCGGGATCTTCGACGTACTCGGCGTGGCAGCCGATCGCGCCGAACATCAGGTCGTAGCGGGTGAAACCGAGGTTGCGGCCGGTCTTGGGCCGGTCGATGGCGGTCCAGCCCCCGTTGTTCGAGATCACGCAGATGACCGGCAGGCGGTGCCGGAGGGCCGTGTCCAGTTCCATCGCGTTGAGGCCGAACGAGCCGTCGCCGTGGAGCACCACCACGAGCGCCTCGGGCATCGCGGCCTTTGCCCCCAGCCCGAACGGCAGGCCGACGCCCATGCAGCCGTACGGGCCGGAGTTGAGGCTGTGCGGCGCGTAGAAGGGGATCGCGCTGCGCGCGTAATTCAAAATCTCCTGACCGTCGACGCAGAGCACCGCGTCGCGCGGGAGGAAGTCGCGGACCTCTTTGCACAGCCGGAGCGGGTGGATCGGCCGGCCGCCGGCGGCCATCCGCTCTTCCTGCTCGGCGCGTTTCTCTTCGTCCTCGCCGGCAAGGGACGAAATCCAGGCGGCGCGCCGCTCCGGGTGGAAGCGGCCGCCGCCCGCCGCCACGAGCTGCGCGAGCACGGCCCGGGCGTCGCCCGCGATCCCGGCGTCCACGCGGCGGTTGCGGCCGATCTCGGCGGGGTCGATGTCGATCTGAATCAGCTTCGCCTGCGGGTTCATGCGGGGTGGCCGCGCGTAGCCGATGACGTAGTTCTGGCGGGTGCCCACGAGTACGACGAGGTCCGCGTCCCGCCAGGCGGTGCCCCGCGCGCCGAGGAAGCACAGCGGGTGGTCCTCCGGGATGACGCCGCGGCCCTGGGGGGTGGTGTAGAAGGGAATGCGCGCCTGCTCCACGAGCGCGCGCAGTTCATCCTCGGCCTCGGCCCAGAGCACGCCGCTGCCGCTGATCACAACGGGCCGCTCGGACGCGGCGATCATCGCGACCGCGCGGTCGACCAGTGCCGGATCTCCCAGCGGGCGGCGGCGATCGTCCGGCGCCGAGGTCCACCGCACGTGATCGTCCGGGACCTCGCGATAGAGGACGTCTCCCGGCATATCGAGGTAGACCGGTCCCGGCCGGGCGCCGAACGCGTGGCGGAAGGCCGCATCCACGAACTCGGGGATCCGCCGCGGATCGTAGCACCGCTCCGCCCAGCGGGTGATCGGCCGGAATACCGCGACCTGATCCGTTTCCTGAAAGGCGCCCATCCCGGACTGCGAGACCGGGGTGGAGCCGCCGATCGCGACGACCGGCGCCGAATCCACGAACGCGTTGGCCAGTCCGGTCACGAGGTTGGTCGCGCCGGGACCGCTGCACGCCATGCACACCGCGGGCCGCCGGCGCAGCCGGCTGTAGGCGTTCGCCATCATCGCGGCCGCCTGCTCGTGCCGGACGTCGATCATCCGGATCTCCCGCTGGCTGCAGGCGTTCTCGCAGTCGATCATGGGACCGCCCATCAGGAAGAAGATCACGTCGACGCCGTGATCCTTGAGCGCGCGCGCGAGAATCTCGTTGCCCGTCATATCACGCCCTGCTCGTGGAGCCGGGCCAGCTCGTCGTCGCTCATCTCCAGCAACTCCGTGTACACCTCGCGGTTGTGCTGACCGAGCAGCGGCGCCGCCTGCACCCGGACGTGCGACTGCTCCATCTTGACCGGCCATCCCGGCATCTTGAGTGCGCCCCTCGTCGGATGGTCGACGCTCACAATCGCCTCCCGGCGGTTCAGATGCTCATCCCGCGTCAACTCCAGGGTGTCGAACGTCGCCCCGGCGGGGACGCCGGCCTTGCCGAGGCGGTCCATCGCCTCCCGCTTCGTGTACTGGCGTGTCCACGCGGTGATGGCCTCGTCGATCGGGCCGGCGTTCGCGGCGCGCTGCAGCGGGTTCGCGAATCGCGGGTCACCCTTGAGGTCCTGACGGCCGATCACCTCGAGCAGGCGTTCCCACTGGTGGTTGCCGGCCCGCGTGGTGTAGATGAACACGTAGTCGTTGGGCCCACCCGGGCTGCACGGGTAGATGCCGCTCGGCGCCGTCATGCCGAGCTGACTCTGATTGCCCCACCGCTCCGCCGCGTGGCCGGTCAGCAGCTGCCGGGCGAACGAGATCCGGCAATAATTGATGACGGCCTCCTGCATCGCCACCTCGACGCGCTGCCCGGTCCCGGTGCGCTGCCGCTGGACCAGCGCGGCGAGGATGCCGATCGCCAGGTGCAGCCCGGCGCCGGTGTCGCCGATCGTCGGCCCCGGCTTCAGCGGCGGCTCGTGCGGCAGCCCGGTGAGGCTCATCGCGCCGCCGGCCGCCTGCGCGATCATGTCGAACGCGGGATAGTTGCCGAACGGCCCGTCAGGGGCGAACCCCTTCACCTGCGCATAGATGAGCCGCGGATTGAGGCGGCGGACCGCGTCGTACCCGAACCCCAGACGCTCGATGATGCCCGGCGCGAAGTTCTCGACGAAGACGTCCGCCCGCTCGATCAGGCGGCCCAGCAGGCGGCAGCCGTCGGGGGTCTTGAGGTTGAGCGTGATCGAGCGCTTGTTGGCGTTGAGGAGCAGAAAGTAGTACGAGTCGAGGCCGGGGACGTCGGTCGACGCGGCGCGACCCTGCTCACCCCGGCCGGGCGGTTCGACCTTGATGACGTCGGCGCCCAGCCAGGCGAGCGTCTCGGTGCACGAGGTGCCGGCCTCGAACTGCGTGAGGTCGACGACCCGAACGCCGCTCAGCGCCGTTCCCGCCTCGCTCATTCCCTGCACCTTCCACCGAGCGGGCCGGGCGTCCTCTCGTGGTCGGAGGCCGGCACGCCGCTAGGGCGGCGCGGGCACGTTGATCTGCTTCACCATCATGTCGTTCACGTAGACCAGCGCCACGAAGGGGACGGTTCCGGAGGCGGACGCGGACACCGCGTCGCCCGGCGCGTGCAGACCCAAATCGATGGTCTGCTGCGTACCGTCCGCGTTGACCACGACGAGCCGGACCGGCTGCCGGGCGGGCCCTTGGGGCACGACGATCCGCAAGACCAGCTGCGTCTGCGCCCCCGCGCGCCGTACCGCCGACGTGACGGCCGCCTGCGCCGGCGGCGCGGCGGTTTGTCCCGGAGGAGCGGGGGCCGCCTCCTGGGGGAACAGGTCGACGCGGGCCCCCGCGAGCGCCTGCCGCGCCTGATCCAGGAGCGCCGCCCGCTGCGGTTCGGTCAGCGCGGTGTTCTGGGCGAGCCCGCGCTCCGCGGCGGCGAGCGCCGCTTCCGGCGACGGGTATCCGAGGTACAGCGTGCCCGCCGGCTTGAACGCGCCTTTCAGGTCGCCGTGGATCCGCACGCCGTCGAACATGCCGGTTCCGCCGGTGCCGCGGATGTGGACGGTGGCGTCGGCAGGATCATAGCCGCCCATGCCCTGCACCGGCTGGTCGATGACCACCGACACGGTCGCGTCTCCGGCCGGTCCGTGCAGCACCACAGGGCCGGCCTTGCCCTGGGCGGTAGTCGTCGCGCTCACGAGCACCATCGTCATGTGCGCTTCCATCGTGAGCGACGTCTGACCCTCGAGCGGGATCCCGAGCACCGGGAGGGTGATGTCGAGATCCTCCCGCTGCGTGGTGCTGCCGCTGCTGACCACGGGCGTCGGGACGATGCGGGTTTCGGCTTTGCCCATGTCCGTGATCACGATGTGGCCGCTCACCGGTACGGCCAGGGCGGTGGCGTCGGGTGACGCGGTTTGGGCGCCCGCGCATACGGACAAACCGAAGACCGCCGCGAACGCCAGACCGGCGCCTCCTCGGCGCCGGAGGCTGCGAGCCACGCCGGTAATCATACGATGCCTCCCGCGGATCTTCTGACGGCGCATCTGTGAGGTCGGCCCGTCACGGACAGGTTTTCCCCGGGTTGCGGGCAGACCCATTCGAGCAGATTGTCGAGGCACCACGTACGTCGACGCCGGGCACAAGAAGGGCAACGTCGTCATCACGCTGGCGCCTCGCGATTGAGCGTTTCGTAAATTGCTGCGGCCCTGACACGTAGCCCGCCGTTCCGAGGCTGCGGGGAATCCCGCTGCCTTCCCGCGGCGTTTCGCGCGTCAGCGAGGCTGTTGTATGGTCGCGAACCCCATCAACCTTATTCTCGTCGTCGACGATCCCGACGCGCGGTCGGAACTGGCCGCGCGCCTGGCCGTGCATTCCGAGTGCGCCGTGGTCGGGACGCTGTCTTCGACCGACGACCTCGCGGCGGTCGCAGCGGCGGCAGAACCGGATGTCATCGTTTGGGATCTCGGCGACGACCCCGAGCGGGCACTCGCGCGCCTGTCCGAGGCGCAGACGCCGGGGCTGCCCATTCTCGCCATCGTCGAGGACGATCGCGACGGAGTCCGTGCGCTCGCGCTCGGCGCCGCGGGCCTGCTGTCGCGCGCGGCCGATGCGGAGCGGCTCGTCCTCGCCGCCCGGGCCGCCCTGGGAGGACTTCTTGCGCTCGATCCCTCTGTCGCCGGTATCGCAGGCGTATCACGGGGTTCCCACGCCGGCGCACCGGTCGAGACGCTCACCGGCCGCGAGCGGGAAGTCTTGATGTTGATGGCCGAGGGGCTGGCCAACAAACTGATCGCGGGGCGCCTCGGCATCTCGGAGCACACGGCGAAGTTCCACGTGCATACGATCCTCGGCAAGCTCGGCACGCAGAGCCGGACGGAGGCGGTGGTGCGCGCCGCCCGGCTGGGCCTTATCGCGATCTGAAGCCGGACACTACCTGATCGAACGATGGGTGTGAGGCCGGCGGCGGTCGGCTACGCTCTGAAGCGTACCGACACCAACGCTGAACGAGGGGTGATCATGTGAGCGCTTCACTGACAACGTTTTCCGACGCGCTGGCCGGCGTCGCCGAGACGGCCGGGCCGGCGGTGGTGCGCGTCTCGGGGGGACGCCGGCCATCCAGCGGCGTCGTTTGGTCCGCGGACGGGGTGATTCTGACCACGGAGCACGCCGTGCGGCGTGACGACGAGATCGTGGTGACGCTGAGCGACGGCCGCGAACTCGCCGCCACCCTGGTGGGGCGGGATCCCGGTACGGACCTCGCGCTGCTGAGAGTTCAGGCAGGCGGGTTACCGGTGCCGGGATGGCGGGAGACGGAGGGCCTGAAGGTCGGACAGGTGGTCCTGGCCCTCGGCCGTCCGGGGCGTACGATCCGGGCCCGGCTTGGGATACTGAGCGCGGTCGGACAAGAGTGGCGGGTGCCCGGCGGCGGCCGCATCGACCGGTACGTCGAACCGGACATCGAGCCGGCCTTCGGGTTCTCCGGGGGGCCGCTTCTCGACGCCGAGGGGCGGGCCATCGGACTGAATACCGCGGGGCTCCGCCGCGGGCTCGTGCTCACCATCCCGACGGCCACGCTCCGCCGCGTTGCCGGCGATCTCCTGGCGCACGGCCGCGTGAGACGAGGATACCTCGGCATTGCCGCGCAAACAGTGCCTGTCCCCGCGGCGCTGGAGCAGGCGGTCAACCAGCGCGCGGGCCTCTTGGTGCACGCGGTGGAGCAGGGGAGCCCGGCGGAGCGTGCGGGCATGTTGATCGGCGATCTGGTGTTCTCGATCGGCGGACGGCCGGTATACCGGGCCGACGAGCTGATGGGACTGCTGACGGAGGACCGGATCGGCGCGACGGAGAGCGTCCGGTTCGTGCGCGCCGGCAAGGTGCAAGAGGTCCAGGTCACGATCGGCGATCGGCCCGCGGCCGCCTGAGCGGATTCGGCCTGCGGTATAAGTTTCAACGGAGGCGACGCGATGAACGTCGGCATCTTGGGCAGCGGCAATGTCGGCCAGGCCCTCGGCCGCGCGTTTCTGACGCTCCAGCATCACGTGATGCTCGGCTCGAGAGACGCCGAGAACCCCAAGGGAATCGCGTGGATGAAGCAGTCGGGCGCCCGCGCCTCTCACGGCACCTTCGCGCAGGCCGCGCAGTTCGGCGAGATCGTCGTTCTCGCGACGCTCGGGACGGCGACCGAGAGCGCGATTCGGCTCGCCGGTCCGCAGCACTTCGCGGGGAAGGTCGTCCTTGACGTGACCAACCCGCTGGATTTCTCGAAGGGGACGCCACCCGTGCTCGCCGGCGGGGTGGGAGACTCCGCCGGCGAGCGGAACCAGCGGCTCCTGCCGGACGCGCACGTGGTCAAGGTTTTCAACACCGTCGGAAGCCCCTTGATGTTTCGCCCGCAGCTGCCCGGCGGGCCGCCGAGTATGTTTCTCTGCGGCAACGACGCCGCGGCGAAGAAGAGGGCCGCGGAGATCTGCAAAGACTTTGGCTGGGACGTGGTCGACGTGGGCTCGATCGGGGCTGCGCATTACCTGGAAGCGATGTGTCTCGTGTGGGTGCTCGCGGGGGCCAGCTCCAACAACTGGAATCTAGCGTTCAAGCTGCTGCGCAAGTAGCGACGGTCGCGCCGCCGCAGGCGGGGACCGGCCGGCACGGCCGCCCGTGTTATGATCGACAGCCACGTTCTCGCGGCAAGCGGGGGCCTCTCCGCGTGGTCACCCCTGCTGAACGTGCGGGTGAGGTAGCCCGCCCGCCGGTGTTAGCCGCCGGGCTTTGTCACCATCATGAAGACAATAATCACGGCGATGAGGATGAGCAGGATGCCGAGGGTCCTGCCGCGGGCCGCGCTCCCCTTGAACTCGGGCGAATCGGGGCCGCCGGTCTCGAGCGTCTGTATGCCCCGCCGCAGCGTCGGAGTGTAGCCGGCCGCGGCGATCACAACGAGTATGACATAGAGGATCAGGCTGGTCAGGACCCAGTGCGTGGCGACCGGGATGTGCCCCATGCCGGTCATCGCGAATCCGGTGATCAGCAGCAGCCCGTACGCCGGATTGGCGATCCGGTTGTCGAGCATTCGCACGCCGCGCAGGACGAAGGCGAGATGCTGCCGGTCCCGCCCCGCGAGGGTGAACCAGACCCCGTACGTGATGTTGGCGCCCAACGCGGTGATTGTCAGGAGGACGTGAATCCACTTCACGATCAGGTAGGCACTCATCCGTCACCTCCGCTCACGGGTTGTCCCGCGGCGCTCTAATCTCGATCGGGATGGCGTCGGGCCCCTCGCATATCAAAAACAGGTTCGGTCCGCCCGCCGGTCGGTACAGCGCAGACCGAAGTGCTTTTCGAAGAACTCCCGTGCGGCGTCGACGTCTGCGACTTGAAGGTCGATATGGTTCAGTTTCATGAGGGACACCGTCCTTCCTTCGACGGGAGCGCACGCGTGGGGCAAAGGCCGGGTGCCGCTCCCGTCGAACACAGCGAGCGATGAGCATGCCGCCGGTCGGGTCGATTCTCCGATGATCGTACGCGGTACGGTGCGGCCGAGCGCGTATCACGATTCCGCGGCGCTGATGCGCGTGCAGCAGGCGCTGCGCGGGTTCCCCGGCATCGACGAGGCAGGCGTCGTCATGGCGACGCCCGCGAATCTGGACCTGCTCCGCCAGGCCGGGCTCGATCCGGAGAACCTCACGGCACCCGGCGGCGGCGCAATCCCGGCGCGAGCGATCGTGTCGAACGATCTCGTGGTGATGGTGCGCGGCCCCGGCCCGGCGGAAGTCGAGGCGGCGCTCGGCGCGGTGGATGAACTGCTGGCGCGCCGTCCGGATGCCGGCGCATCCGAGGGTTCGTACCGGCCGCATTCGGTGGCGACGGCCGCGCGGCAGCTCGCGGGCGCGAATCTCGCGCTCGTCTCGGTGCCGGGCCGCTTCGCCGCCGGCGTGGCACGGGAAGCCCTCGGCGCGGGCCTGCACGTCATGCTGTTCAGCGACAACGTCCCGCTCCAGGATGAGGTCGACCTCAAAGGCGCCGCGGTGGAGGGCGACCGCCTCGTGATGGGACCGGACTGCGGCACGGCGATCCTGGGCGGGGCGGCCCTCGGCTTCGCCAATCGGGTGCGGCGCGGCGCGGTCGGCTTGGTGGGAGCGTCCGGGACCGGCATTCAGGAGGTCGCGGCGCTCATCCACCGGCTCGGCGGCGGCATCTCCCACGCGCTCGGCACCGGTGGGCGAGATCTTTCGACGGAAGTCGGCGGGACCACCACGCGGCAGTCCCTCGCGATGCTCGGGCGCGATCCCGAGACGCGCCTGATCGTGCTCGTGTCGAAGCCGCCGGCCGCGGCGGTCGCGGCGGCACTGCTCGAGCAGGCCGCGTCGCTCGGCAAACCCGTCATCGTGATCTTCACCGGGGCGGCGGCGACAGCGCCGGCGGTGTCCGGGAGGAGTCTCCGGCCGGTCCGCACCCTCGAGGACGCGGCGCGCCTGGCCGCGGCGTCAGGCGGCGGCGCCGCCTTGCTTGCGGACGATCGTCCGGCGCTGGACCGCATCGCCGCAAGGGCGCGCGACACAGCGCGGACGCTCGCGTCCACTCAGCAGTATCTGCGCGGACTCATGAGCGGGGGGACGCTGTGCGCCGAGGCCGTCGTGCTGCTCGAGGGGACGCTCAGGCCGCTGTTTACGAATGTAGCGGCCACCCGGGCCCGGCGCCATGAGGGCGCCGGGCCCGGACACGGCCACACGATCCTCGACCTCGGCGACGATCTGTTCACGGTCGGCCGTCTGCATCCGATGCTCGACATGACGCTGCGCGCGGCGCGCCTCAGGCAGGAGGCCGCGGATCCCGAGGTCGCCGTGGTGCTGCTCGACGTCGTGCTCGGGTTCGGCGTCCACCCCGATCCCGCGGGCGCGCTCGCGCCGGTGATCGCGGACGCCCGGGCGGCCGCGCGTTCCGCGGGCCGGCACCTCGCCGTTGTCGCGTCGGTCTGCGGGACCGACGACGATCCGCAGCAGCGAACGCGCCAGGTCGCGCGGCTCGAGTCGGCGGGGGTATTCGTGGAAGAGAGCAACGCGCGCGCCGCGCTCCTCGCCGGCGCCATCGCCGGCCGCGTATTTGACCCCGGCGCGATCGCCGCGATGCTGACCGGAGCAGGGCGGGCGGACGTAGAGGGAACTCCGCGCGATCGGACCACCGCGCCCGCCGCGAACGGGCGCCGCCCCGTCCGTTCTCCGGCGTCCGATGCGGCGGGGGCACTCCTCGCGGGCCCGCCCCGCGTCGTCAACGTCGGGCTCGGCGTGTTCGCCGAGAGCCTTCGGGATCAGGGCGTGCCGGTGATCGATGTCGAGTGGCAGCCGCCGGCAGGCGGGGACGCCGCGCTGCTCGAGCTGCTGGAGCGGTTGACGTGAGCGGCACGCGGACCGGCGAGATGATCGATCGGGCGAACGCGGAGGCGATCGCGCGCGTCATGGCGGCGACCCCGGTGCTGGCGGGAGTCGCCCGGGCGGGCGACGTGATCCCGGCGCTGGGGGACGATCTGCTCCTGCACGCCGGGCCCCCCATCGGGTGGGAGCGGATGTCCGGTCCCGTGCGCGGCGCCGTGATCGGCGCGCTGCTCTACGAGCGGCGGGCGCGCACCGAGGCGGAAGCGGCGGCGCTCGCGGCCTCCGGCCGGATCCGGTTCGAGCCCTGCCACCACCACGCGGCCGTCGGCCCGATGGCCGGCATCATCTCCCGGTCGATGCCGCTCTGCGTCATCGAGAACCGCGCCGGCGGTACCCGCGCCTACACGACGTTTAATGAAGGCTACGGCAAGGTGCTGCGATACGGCGCCTACGATGAGAGCGTGGTCGAGCGGCTGCGCTGGATCGAAGGAACGCTCGGCCCGGTGATCGGCCGCGCCCTCGAGCTCGCCGGGGGCCTCGACATGAAGGCCCTGATTTCCCAGGCGCTCCAGATGGGCGACGAGGGCCACAATCGGAACAAAGCCGGATCCGCGCTGCTCAGCCGTCTCCTCGGGCCGTTCATCGTCCGCTCCGGCGTGCCCACCGCGCAGCAGGCCGAGGTGTTCAGTTTCCTGGCCGGCAACGACATAGCGATGCTGAATCCCGTGATGGCCGCGTGCAAGGCCACGATGGATGCCGCCCACGGCATCGCGCACAGCACGCTGGTGACCACGATGGCCCGGAACGGCACCGACTTTGGCATCCGGGTGAGCGGCTTGGGGGACCGGTGGTTCACCGGGCCGTCTGAGGTGCCGCGCGGCCTCTACTTCCCCGGCTTCACGGCCGAGGACGGGAACCCCGACATGGGAGATTCGGCGATCACTGAGACCGCGGGGATCGGCGCCTTCGCGATGGCCGGTGCGCCCGCGATCGTAACGTTCATCGGGGGCACGGTCCACGACGCGGTTGCGTCGACGCTCGAAATGTATGAAATCACTCTGGCCGAACACGAGGCGTTTCGCATTCCGGCGCTCGATTTCCGCGGCACGCCGGCGGGCATCGACATCCGCAAGGTCATCCGGACGGGCATTCTGCCGCGAATCAACACCGGCATCGCGCACCGGCAGGCTGGGATCGGTCAGGTCGGCGCCGGGCTCGTCAGACCGCCGCGGATCTGTTTTGAAGAAGCGCTGCGGGCGATGGCGGACGCGATTTGAGCTGTCACTCGACGAGTGCCGCGAGGGCCTCGACGCCGCCCCCGAGCGCGTCCCGCGGCCACGGAATGTCGAGGGCGGTCCACCGCCGGCCGGCATCGGTGCTGTGGTAGACGGCGTGGTTGTTCGCCGCGTACACCGCTGCGGGGGCATCGGGATGGGTCGCGAATTGGCTGACCGAGGTCCCCTTGGCGTCGGGGAGGCCCTCCATCGCGGTGCGCCACGCCTTCTCTTCCGACCGCTGGTACACGTACGACTCCGCGTGGGGCGGATCGTACGCGCTCCAGGGGCCGTCCGCGCAGGAGACGATGACGGTGTCCGGATCCTCCTGATCCACTACGATCCCCACGAGGTACCGGTGCCGCAGGCCCTGCATATGACGCGTCCACTTCCGTCCGGCGTCGAGGCTCTCGAAGTAACCGTCGCCCGCGGCGGAGTACACGCGGTTGGGCGCGAGCCGGTGGGTGGCGGCGGTGTGCGTGTCGTACGGTCCGCCTGGCACGCGATCGTCCCATGTCCGTCCGCCGTCCGGCGTGCGGAGGAGCGCTCCGGCCTCGATTGCGACGTAGAGTCGTCCGGTGGCGACCGGATCCGGTTCGATCCAGCGAACGTGATGGGTATCCGGGCGCGGCGGAAAACTCCACTCGGCCTTTGACGGGAGCGCGAGCAGGCCCGCCGACTCGATCCACGACGCGCCGCCGTCCGCCGAGCGGAATACGCCGCTCGGCTCCGTTCCCGCGTACACGACGCCGGCGCCGTCGCCGGACTCCGTCGCACTGACGGCGATGGACATGACGGCCGGGTGCGTGACGCCCGCGCCGGCCGGTTCCCACGATCGCCCGCCGTCGTCGCTCCGCCAGACGCCCCGGCCGAGCGTGCCGCAGTACACGCGCGACGGCGCGAGCGGATCGATCGCGACGCACTCGGCCGAATGTTCCTGCAGGTGATGTTCGACCGTCCAGTCCAGGGCGTGGCGGGCGATCAGCAGGCCCTGTTCGGTCGCAACGAAGAGAGTGAGCATCTACGCTGATTCTACCCCCACGGCATGATTCTCGCGCCGCCGGGTGGAACTGTGTGTGCGCAGCCCGCACGTCCAACTTCGGGGAGGCGTCGCCCATGGCGTTCAAGGCGGCGGATCTGAGCCGGGTCCGCGTGCTCGACTTGTCCCAAAACTTTAGCGTGGACTCGCCGCCGTTCGCGTTCTACGAGGGGCCCACGGTGAAGTGGGTCAAGAAGATGGCGTTCGAGGGCGTCAACGCGCAGTGGATCAGCAGCACCAATCACATCGCGACGCATCTCGATTCGCCCCTCCACTTCAACGATCCGGGGCCGGACGTGGCCGGGATTCCGCTGGAGTCGCTGCTCGGGCCGGCCTGCGTCGTCGATTTGAGCCAGTTCGGCGTGGGCGACTACGACATCTACGGACCGGAGCACTTCGAGCGCTGGGAGCGCAAGCACAAGATCAAGATCCAGCGGGGCGACATCCTCGTGATCCACACCGGTTATCACCACTACTATAACGAGGACTGGTACAAGACGCGCAACCGCGAGCGGCCCAACCTTCCGCGCGCGTTCCTCAAGCATCCCGGCCCGCAACTGGAGTTCTGCGACTGGGTGCTGGATCGGGGCATCCGGTGGCTCGCCGTCGACGCGATCTCGACCGACCATCCGTTCAACACGAACGTCCGGCGGGCGCGGCCCGATCTCGTACCGGAGGTCGAGAAGAAGATCGGGATGTCGATGGACGAGGCGTTCCCGTGGCCCAAAGCCTACCAGGCCACGCATACGTACCTCTTCCCGAAGGGCGTCTTTCACGTGGAGAACGTGGGCGGGATGATCGACGAGGTGCTCGACATGCGCGTGTGGTTCGGCGCGTTTCCGTTCCGGTTCAAGGGCGGCGAAGCGGCGTTCTGCCGCTGCTTCGCGTTCGTGCAGAAGTGACCCCGGCTTCCGCGGGCGGCCCGCTCGCGGGCCTGCTCGTCGCCGACCTCACCCGCGCGCTGGCCGGTCCGTACTGCACGATGATGCTGGCCGACCTCGGGGCCCGGGTGATCAAGGTCGAGACGCCGGACGGCGGCGACGACACGCGTGGCTGGGGCCCGCCGTTTATCGAGGGCGAGAGTGCCTACTTCATGAGCATCAATCGCAACAAAGAGAGCCTCACGCTCAACCTGAAGGACGAGCGGGGGCGGGACCTGCTGTGGCGCCTGCTCGGCGGCGCGGACGTGCTTGTGGAGAATTTCCGGCCCGGCACCATCGACCGGCTGGGGTTCGGCTACGAGACCGTCCGCGCGCGGCTGCCGCGACTCGTGTACTGTTCGATCTCGGGCTTCGGCCAGACCGGGCCGTACCGCGAACGCCCGGCGTACGACCTGATCGTGCAGGGGATGGGCGGGCTGATGGCCATCACCGGCGAGCCGGACGGCAGCCCGATGCGCGTCGGGGTCGCGGTCGGCGATATCTGCGCGGGCATGTTCGCGGCCTACGGCATCCTCGCCGCGCTTCGGGCGCGCGACCGGACGGGGCAGGGGCAGTGGGTCGACGCGGCGATGCTGGACGGCCAGGTCGCGTGGATGACGTATATGGCCGCGAACTATTTCGCGACGGGGGAGAATCCGCCGCGCGTCGGTTCGGCGCACACGAACTTGGTCCCGTACCAGCCGTTCCCGACCAAGGACGGGTTCGTCACGGTCACCGTGGGGAGCGAAGGCCTGTGGCAGCGGTTCTGCCGCGCGCTCGACGTCCCGCTCGCCGACGATCCCCGGTTTGCGACCAACGCCGCCCGGGTCGAGCACCGGCGCGAGCTGCTCGCGGCGCTGGACCCGGTGTTCCGGGGCCGCACGACCGCCGAGTGGCTGGCGCGGTTGGGCGACGCCGGGGTGCCGGCCGGTCCGATCTCACGGATCAACGAGGTGATGACCGATCCTCAAGTGCTGCACCGCGAGATGGTGGTCGACGTCGACCATCCGCGGGCCGGCCGCGTGCGCGTGAACGGCGTCCCGCTCAAATTTTCCGGCACGCCCGGCGCCGTCCGGACGCCGCCGCCGGTGCTGGGCGAGCACACCGAGGCGGTGCTGCGCGAGCTCGGATGCCCGGCGGCGGAGGTCGCGTCGCTGCGCGCGGCCGGGGTCGTCTAGTGCTGCGGCGTCCCCGTCCGGTCCCGGCGCCGATCGCGTGCCCGTCGTGCGGGCTCGAACATCCGGCGCAGGCGCTCGAGGAGCGCCTCTATGTGTGCGCCGGATGCGGCCGCTGCCTCGCGATGCCGTCGCCGTCCCGGATCCGCATGCTCGCCGATCCCCGGACCTTCCGCGAGCTCGACCGCGGCCTCATCTCGGTCGACCCCCTGCAGTTTATCGACCGCAAGCCCTACCGCGCGCGGCTGATCGAGGCCCGCCGCCAGACGGGACTCCGCGAGGCGGTGACGACCGGGCTGTGCCGGATCGGCGGCCGGCCCGTCGTGCTCGTGGTCTTCGACTTCGAGTTTCTCGGCGGCACCATGGGATCGGTGGTGGGCGAGAAGGTGGCGAACGCGTTTCAGCATGCGACGCGCCGCCGGCTGCCGCTCGTCAGCGTCGCCGCGAGCGGCGGCGCGCGGATGCAGGAGGGCATGCTCTCGCTCATGCAGATGGCGAAGGTCGCCGCCGCCGAGGCCCGGCATGACCGCAACGGTCTTGCCTTCATCTCCATCCTGACCGATCCGACCTTCGGCGGCGTGACCGCCAGTTTTGCCACCCTGGGCGACGTCATCCTCGCGGAGCCGGGGGCGCAGATCGGGTTTGTCGGACCTCGCGTGATCGAGCAGACCACAGGAGCCTCGCTGCCCCCGGACTCACACCGCGCGGAGACGTTGTTCCGGCACGGCCTCGTCGATCTGATCGTGCCGCGGGAACGGCTGCGCGCCACGGTCTCGTACCTCGTCGGCCATCTCGACCGTCCCGCGGCGCCGCGCGCCCGCGCCGATCGGGCGCCGGCCGGGGCCCGGGGCGGCGGCCTCGCCGCCTGGGAGGAGGTGCAGCTCGCGCGGCACGTGGCGCGGCCCACGGCGCTCGACTACATCACGCGCATGACGGCCAACTTCGTCGAGCTGCACGGCGACCGGCAGGGCGGCGACGATCCGGCGGTCGTCGGCGGCCTCGCGGAGATGGACCGGCAAACGGTCATGGTGATCGGACAGGAGCGGGGCGGCACCCTCGAGGCCCAGGCCGAGCGGCACCGCGGCATGGCGGGCCCGGGCGGCTACCGCAAAGCCCTCCGTCTGGCGCGGCTCGCCGCCAAGTTTCACCTGCCGGTCGTGACGTTCGTGGACACGCCGGGGGCCGATCCGAGTTACGAGGCGGAGCGGGGCGGCATCGCCCTCGCGCTCGCGGAAAACCTGGCCGTGCTGGCGGGGCTGCCGACACCGATTGTTTCGGTGATCATTGGCGAGGGCGGCAGCGGCGGAGCGCTCGCGATGGCGGTCGCCGACCGGGTGCTGATGCTCGAGCACGCGATCTACTCGGTGATTTCCCCGGAGGGCGCCGCGGCGATTCTCTACCGCGACGTGGCGCAGGCGCAGAGCCTTTCCACGGCCCTCAAGATCACCGCGCACGACCTCAAGCGCCTCGGGGTGATCGACGAGATCATCCCCGAGCCCGAGGGCGGCGCCCATCTCGACCACGCCGCCGCGGCCGCGGCGGTGGCGGCGCACGTCACGGCCGCGCTCCGCGCGCTGCGGCGCGTCCCGGTGTCCAAACTCCCGGACCGGCGATACGAGAAATACCGGCACGTCGGCCGGACCGGTGTCTACTGGCGCGAAGTGGTGAGGGGCGAGATGCAGGAAGCGCTCGACGCGCTGGCCCGCCGCTTCCCGCGCGGCGAAGGCCCCTGGCGGCGGGTGCGGTCGGAGACGGATACGCCGCCGGATTAGCGCGCCGGCGGACGAGTTGGACCGGAAGGGTCAGATCGTCTAAACGGCCGGGGGGTTCGACGCGGCGACCGGTCCGCCCGCCCGCACGGGCGCCCGCCAGGCCGCGGCCCCGCCCAGCAGCGCTCCGATCCCGACCACGAACCCGGTGAGCATATCGGCGCCCGACGTCTCGCCGGTCGCGAGCACCGGCGCCGCCGCGGCGGCAATCCCGGCGCCGCCGCCCGCGGCGAGGGCCGCGAGCAGCGGGTGCCAGCGTTCGCCGACTTGGCCGTCGAACGCGGCGCGGAGATACGCGGCGCTGATCTCGTGGGTCCGCGGGGCCGCGGTCTCGACCAGCAGCGTCGCGATCTCGTCCAACGCGGTGTCCCCGCGCTGCTGCCGGACGAGCGCGAGCGCCAGCAGCACGCCGGCGATGAAGTCGTCGCCGGCCGGAGTCAGTCCGGGTCCGAGCCCGGCGAGGGACGACGCCACGACCTTCAGCCGGCGGCGGTCCCGCTGCGCGAGGGACTCGGCGAGGCCGCCGATCAGCGCGTGGCTGCGGGGAAAATGGGCGACGCGCTCGAGCGGCCCCGGCAGGTCTTCGTCCTCGAGGTGGGGCAGCAGGCGGGCGAGACTTTCGGCCGGGGCGCGGCGCGAGACCTCGCGGCACAGCTCCGCGAGACCGCGGTCGAGCGTCTCCGGGTCCGCCGACAGCGCCGCGTACGCCTTGGGATCCCAGATCGCGGCCCCCTCCAACTCGATGGTGATCAACTCGCCGATGCCGAGGCGCGCACCGTTGGACGCGAGACTCGTGCCGAGCGATAGGCCGTTGAATAGCTGTGCGGGGTCGGCCGGAATCACGAGGTTGAGCGGACCGTTGCCGAGCGGCTGATGGACGATCGCGTAGACCTCGTCGTCCTCGTCGGTCGCGTACACGCTGTGCGGATGGACCGCGATGACCTCGCCGATCCATCCTTCTTGGCGGATCGCGCGTGCGACCCGCCAGCTCATCGATAGCGCCTCGATCGTATGGTCCATGGTGATCGGCTGCCGTTCCGTCTCCTTCGCGTCACCGCGCGCCCGCCGCGGTTACCGCGCCGTTCTGCGCGCGCGGCCCCGCCGTGGGTGTTCGGGAGTTCGCCGACGCCCTCGGGCGCCCTTCTTGGCGGCCGCCCGGCGCGTCTCATCCGCCGGTGCCGTAGATGTTAGCACGGCGGCGGCGGCCGCAACAGCCTTGACAATGTTCTGGTAGCCGGTGCAGCGGCACAGGTTGCCGGCGAGACCCTCGCGGATCTCGCGTTCGGTTGGATGCGGATGATCGCGCAGGAACGCGACCGCGGTCATCAGGAAGCCCGGCGTGCAGAATCCGCACTGCAGCCCGTGGTGCTCCCAGAACGCCTGCTGGATCGGATGCAGCCGGTCCCCGTCCGCGAGGCCCTCGACCGTCCGCAGCTCCGCGCCTTCCGCCTGCACCGCGAAGAGCAGGCACGATCGGACCGCGTCGCCGTTCATCAAGATCGTGCACGCCCCGCACACACCGTGCTCGCAGCCGAGGTGCGTGCCGGTGAGCCCGCAGTCCTCGCGGATGAAGTCGGCGAGCGTCTTGCGCGGTTCGACGCGCCCGCGATACGCGCGTCCGTTGACCGTCAGCGTCACGTCGCGCGGCGTCATGGTGTCGCGCTCCCGCGCCCTCATGCGGCGCTCCCGCCGCGCGTCTTCGGTGCGCGCCGCACGCCCGGCGGCGCGTCCGCACGGCCGAGCGCCTCGCGCAGCGCCCGCACCGTCAGGACGCCCGCGACGTGCCGCCGGTAGTCCGCGGAGGCGTGCAGATCGCCGTCCGGCTCGATCGCGCTCCGCACCGCGTCCGCGGCGTGCTGCCACAGGTCTTCGGACGGGCGGGATCCGGTCAAGAGGCGCTCCGCCGCGTCCGCCCGCACGGGCGCCGGTCCGACCCCGGTGAGCCCGATGCGGGCCTCGGTGATCACCCCGCCGCGGAGCGCGAGCACCACGCCCACGCCCGCGAGCGCGAAGTCCCCGTGACGGCGGGCGATTTCCATCCACGACCAGCCGGCGCCGCGGGGAAGCGCCGGGACCCGCACTTCGGTCAGCAACTCGCGCGCGTCGATCGACGTCGTGAGGTAGGTGACGAACAGGTCTGCCGCGCGGATCGTCCGCGCGCCCTTCGGGCCGCGCACGGTCACTTCCCCGCCGAGGGCCGCGAGCACCGCGGGGATCTCCGCCGCGGGATCCGCGTGCGCGACGCTGCCGCCGATCGTCCCGCGGTTGCGGATCTGCGGATGGCCCACCCAGCCGAGCGCGTCGCGCAGCAGCGGACACCGCGACGCGACGAGGGGGGAGCGTTCCGCGGCGCGCTGGCGCACCAGCGCGCCGATTTTCAGGACTCCGCGCGCCTCCCGCAGCCCGTCGAGTCCGCGCACGCGGTTCACGTCCACGATCACCCGCGGACGCGCGAGGCGCATGTTCATGAGCGGGACGAGACTCTGGCCGCCGGCCAGCACCTTCGCGTCGTCGCCGTGGGCCGCGAGCAAGCCCACCGCCTCCTCGATCGTGCGGGGCGCATGGTATTCGAAGGCGGCCGGCTTCACCGGTCCCCTTGTCCCGACGCGGAGGGATTCGCCGGCGCGGCGCCCGCGGCGCCGCCGAACTGCTGCTCGAGGCATTTGAAGAACTGTCCGATCAGCATCTTCCCGACGCCGCTCAGCATCCGCTGGCCGACGCCCGCGATGAGGCCGCCCACCTGGATGTCGCCGACCCACCGCAGCAGCGTCTCGTTGCCTTGGGGCTCGAGGTCGACCGTGCCTTCGCCCCTCATGAAGCCGGCGCCGCCCGAGCCCTCCAGCACGATCTTGTAGTGCTTCGGCGCCTGCTTGTCGGTGATCGTGAGCGTGCCGGCGTACGTGCCTTTCACCGCCGCGATCCCGATCGAGAGCGTGGCCTTGTACTTGTCGGGCCCGTCCGGCGTGAGCTCCTTCAACCCGGGCGTGCAGCGGCGCAGCGCCTCCGGGTCGTTGATCGTGTTCCACACCGTTTCCACGGGCGCGGGCAGGGTGTTGGTGCCGTCGAGTTTCATCTGGACCTCCGTGCTTCTGTGATCATCTGATAGAGCCGGCTCGGGTTGAGCGGCATCGCCGTCACGTGCACGCCGAGCGGCGCGAGCGCGTCGTCGAGCGCCTGGGCCAGCACCGCGGGCACCGGGATGACCCCGGCTTCGCCCGCGCCCTTCACGCCGAGCGGATTGAGCGGGGACGGCGTTTCGAGGTGGTCGACGTCGATCGGCGGCAGGTCGGCGGCCGTGGGCAGCAGGTAATCCATGAAGGTCGTGCTGAGCGGCTGCGCCTGCTCGTCGTAAACCAGCTGCTCCCAGAAGGCGCCGCCGAGTCCCTGCGCCACGCCGCCGTGGATCTGGCCCTCGAGCACGGTCGGGTTGATCACACGGCCGCAGTCGTGCACGACCACATAACGATGGAAGACCAGGGTGCCGGTCTCCGGGTCGGCCTCGACGATGCAGGCGTGGACGCCGTTGGCGAACGTGCCCTGGGGCGGGGCGAAGTAGCGGATCGCTTCGAGGCCCGGGCCGTCCCACTCCGCCGGCATCGCGAAGCGGAGCGGATTGGCGGCCAGCGCCACGTCGCCGAGCGGCACCGCGCGCGCCGGCACGCCGCGGACAAAGGCCGCGCCGTTGGCCAGCTCGATCTCGGCGGCCGGCGCTTCGAGGATGCCCGCCGCGACGAGCTGGGCCTTTTCGCGCACCGCGTTGGCGGCGAGCGCCACCGCGTTGCCGGCCACCGTCGCGGCGCGGCTCGCGAACGTGCCGGTGCCCCACCCGAACAACCCCGTATCGCCGGTGTGCACGATCACGTCGCGCGGGTGCACGCCGAGCGCGTCCGCGGCGAGCTGGGCGAACGACGTCGCGTGGCCCTGGCCCTGCGTGCCGACGCCCGTCGCCACGGCCACGCGGCCGGACGGCTCGACCGTCACGCGCGCGCCCTCGTAGGGGCCGATCCCCGTGCCTTCGACGTAGCAGCCGATGCCGAGCCCGGCATAGCGGCCTTCCGCGCGCAGCGCCCGCTGCCGCGCCGGCCACCCCGCGTAGTCGATCATCTCGAGCGCGCGCTCGAGGCACGCCGGGTAGTTGCCGCTGTCGTAGCGGAGCGGCGCCTGATCTTGATAGATGAGGCCGACGTCGTACGGAAACGCGTCGGGCGGAATCAGGTTGCGCCGGCGGACGTCGGCGCGGTCGATGCCGAGCTCGCGCGCCACGCGGTCGAGGAGGCGTTCCATCACGAACACGCCGTGCGGCCGGCCGGCCCCGCGATAGGGGCTCACGCTGGTCTTGTTCGTGAACACGGCCTGAAACTCGCAGTGGTAGGCCGGGAGGCGGTACGGGCCCGGGAGCGTCGTGCCGGCGACGATCGGCACGATGAGCCCGTACGGGTTGTAGGCGCCGGCGTCGTACAGGAACACCGTTCGCACCGCCAGGATGCGGCCGTCCGCGTCCACCGCGATCTCCGCGTCGTGGATCTGCTCGCGCTCCTGGTTGGTCGCGACGAAGTGCTCGCGGCGGTCCTCGATCCACTTCACGGGCCGCCCGAGGCGCATCGCGGCGAACGGAACGAGGATCTCCTCCGGATAGAACATCATGACCTTCGCGCCGAAGCCGCCGCCGACGTCGGGCGCGATGACCCGGACAGACTCCTGCAAGAGTCCGAACATCCGCGCGAGCCCGTTGCGGATCGGAATCGGCGCCTGCGTGCTGTCCCAGACGTCCAGCCGGCCGGTGCGCGCGTCCCAGGCGGCGACGACTCCGCGCGTCTCGATCGGGGAGGCGGTGCCGCGATCGAGGATGAGCCGCTCCGCGAACCGGTGCGGGGCGCCGGCGAGCGCCGCCTCCACATCGCCGACGCGCTGCGTGTAGCGGGCGCAGACGTTCGACTCCATGTCCTCGTGCACGCGCGGCGCCCCGGGGGCGGTCGCCGCGTCGAGCGTCGCGACGGCCGGCAGCGGCTCGTAGTCCACCTCGATCAGGTCGAGCGCGTCTTCCGCCGCGTAACGGCTCTCCGCCACGACGAACGCGACGGCCTCGCCCGCGTGCCGGACCGTGTGGGGCGCGAGCGCGTACTGAGTCTTGTGGTGGGTAAGCGCCGGGTGCGGGATCAGCTTCGGCAGCGGGCCGTTCACGGGACCGAGGTCCGCGGCCGTGTACACGGCGAGCACGCCCGGCGCCTGCCGCGCCCGCCGGACGTCGACGCGGCGGAGGCGGGCGTGCGCGTGCGGACTGCGGAGCACCGCGCCGTGCGCGAGGCCGTGGATCTGCACGTCGTCGACGAAGAGGCCGCGTCCGGTCAACAGGCGGGGGTCTTCGTTGCGCGGGATGCGCGCGCCGACGTAGCGCGTGCTCATACGGGTCGCAGACTCATAGGGGAGTCTGCCTTCGATGACTTCGGAGGTGATTCCTATAGTGAAGCGAACTTGGCGGCGTGAACGCGAAGACGCCGCGCCGTCTGCACTTCCTGTACCTGCTTCGCTGCGGGGACCGCACGTATTATATCGGATACACGACCGACCCCGCGCGGCGGCTGGCCGCGCATCGCGCGGGCCGCGGCGCCCGCTACACGCGCGGCCGCGGGCCGGTGCGCCTCGTGGCGCTGTGGCGCGTGGCGACGCTGGGAGCCGCGCTCCGGCTGGAGCGCCGGTTGAAGCGACTCCCGCGCGCGATCAAGCACCGGCTGGCGCAGGGTTTTGTTCCCGACGGCCTGCGGGGCGTGCTGCGGCCCGCCGCTGTGGAGCGCCGCGTGGCCGCGCGGGTCCGGCCGGCGCGATGACGTACTTCGCGGTGTTCCGGCAGCCGGGTCCGGCCTGGGATCCTTCGCGTCCGATGCGCGGGCAGGATCGTTGGGACGCGCACGCCGCGTTCATGGATGGGTTGGCCAAAGAGGGGTTCATTGTCCTCGGCGGGCCGCTCGGCGACGGCTCGGAATTCCTGATGGTCGTCAACGCGGAGAACGAAGCGGTGATCGAAGCGCGTTTCGCCGAGGATCCGTGGGTGCCGATGCGCCTCTTGCGCATCGACCGGATCGAGCCCTGGCAGATTCTTCTCGGCCGTCTGCCCGCGCCGGCCGCACAGGGAGACGAGGGGTGACGCGCCGGGCCGCGAAGCGGCGGCGCTCCCCGGCCGCGTCTCGACGCGCGGCGGGCACCGGTCTCGCCGAGCTGCTCCCGGCGGTGTGGCGCCAGATCTTCGTCGACGGGCTCGCGGAGGTGTCGATCGGCCGGCGTCGCCTCCCGGTCGGCTTCACGACGGCGAAGCACCTCCGTACGGTCGAGGTCCCGTACCGCCGCCACCGCTTGTTCGGAATCGAGCAGAACCCGCGGACGTCGTCCCGTTGGGCGAAGCTGGCGCGGCAGGGAAAGCGGATCATGCAGTTCAACGCGGGCGGCCGCTACGTCGCGAACGTCTGTGAGGGAAAACTCTACCGCTATCCGGCGTGGCGCGCGATGAAGCTGCCCGCCTAGCCGGTCTCCGCCGCCGCGGTTACGCGCGCGGGAAGCGGCTCAACGCCGCCCGCAAGGCCGGCGTCGTGACGATGCCGCTCGCGATCTCGCGGCCGTCGACCGCCACGACGGGAATCCGGTACCGGTAGCGCGCAAACAGGTCGGCATTCTCGGTGATGTCCACGTGCTCGACCCGGTAGGCAAATTCCGCGCGGAGGCGCTCGAGAATCGCGGTCGCCTTGTCGCAGAGCGTGCAATCCGGTTTGCCATAGACGATCACCGTGGCGGGGCCTCGACGTGCACCCTCGCGCGGAACGTCGGAGGCGGCGCCCCCTGACGGGGATCTTCGGCCGGGCGCGCCGTTTGGCTCCATGCCGGATGCTTCCGCACGGCGGCCCCGGGAGGCCTGCCCGGCGGGGCCGGTCTGGTGAGGGCCTCCACCCGTAAACTGTTGACTTTTCTCCGTTCGGGCCGGAGCCAGCACCGGCCCGTTTTCGTTCAGACCAACTCCGGGAATACCGCCGACCGGACCGATGTCTTCACGGTCGTGGCGGGGCCGTAGGGGCGGCGGCCCCCGTCGTGAGGCCGGCGGTTTCCGATCCCAGCTTGTCGATCACCCGGTGCAGGCGCGCCGCGGCATCCTCGGCGATGGGCCGGAGAGCCTCGTTTCCGACCAAACCGAGGGCCGGAATGGGATCCATGACCGACACGACCGAACGTTCCCCGTCTTCATAGACGATGATATTGCACGGTAGAATGAGGCCGATCTCGCGTTCCGCCTGAAGGGCGCGGTGCGCCAGCGGCGGGTTGCAGGCGCCGAGGATCACATACCTCCGGAACTCGACGCCGAGCTTTTCTTTGAGCGTTTTCTGCACGTCGATCTGGGTGAGCACGCCGAATCCTTCGTCCTTCAGCAGCGCAACCGTACGCGTCACGGCCTCGGGGTACGCGAGGCCGACGTTCGTCCCAAATCCGTACCGCGTCTGCACGGCCATGCAAGTCACCTCGGGGTATGTCGTCGCGTGACCGCATTGTCGTCCTGCGGCGCGGGCGGGCGCAATCGGGCCCGCGCAGGACGGCGGATCGGGTCCGGAGCCGACGGCGGGGGGACGAAGGTCGGCCCCCGCAACGTTATGTTATGATGAGCCGGTAATTTTTGTGGCGGAGGGCGCGCGTGGCACAAGCGGTACGGTACCCGGAGGGTTTCGGGGGCATCCCCCAGATCGTCGAGATCCTGGCCCGGCAGGGCTATATCGCCGACCGGGAACTCGCGACGTCGGTGCACCTCAGCGTGGTGCTCCACAAGCCGCTCTTGATCGAGGGCGCGGCCGGGGTCGGCAAGACCGAGGTCGCCAAGGTCATGGCGCAGGCGATCGGCACGGATCTCATCCGTCTGCAGTGCTATGAGGGGCTCGACGTCCACACCGCGCTCTACGAGTGGAACTACCAGCGGCAGATGCTGCGGATCAAACTCGAAGAGGCGACCGGCCGTCCGGTTGAGGAAAAAGAGTCGCTGATCTTCAGCGAGCCGTTTCTGCTGAAGCGGCCGCTGCTGCAGGCGATCACCGCGGAGCACGCGCCGGTGCTGCTGATCGACGAGGTGGACCGCGCGGACGAGGAGTTCGAGGCGTTCCTTCTCGAGGTGCTCTCCGACTTCCAGGTCAGCATCCCGGAGATCGGTACGATTCGCGCCCGGCAGGTGCCGTTCGTCGTGTTGACCAGCAACCGCACCCGCGAGCTCAGCGACGCGCTGCGCCGGCGCTGTCTCTACCTTTGGATGGACTATCCGAACTTCGACAAAGAGCTGCGGATCGTGCACGAGCGCGTCCCGGACATCGACGAGCGCTTGGCCCGGCAGATCTGCGGCTTCATGCAACTGGTGCGCCAGGCGCCGCTCGACAAGATTCCGGGCGTCGCGGAGACGCTCGACTGGAGCGCGGCGCTCATGGCACTGCACCGCGACCACCTCGATCCGCAGGCGATCACGGAGACCCTCGGCTGCCTGTGCAAGGATCAAGAGGACCTCGTCCGCGTGAAGAGCCAGTTTCTGCGTCCGATCCTCGACGCGGTGGAGTCCGTGGAGGCGAGCGGCGATGGATGGACGCCCGAGCGAACCGCCTCGCTCGCAGCCCAGCTTCCTCAGCGCTGATCCCGGGCGGCCCGCGCCGCTTCGTTCCCCGGGCGGTGACGAGGGCGCCGAGGGCGCGGTGAAGTGGACGCGTCCGGGGAGCCTCGCCGCGAACCTGACGCTGTTCGGTCGGCGGCTGCGCGGGCGCGGTCTGCTCGTCGGTCCGGCCGAGACCGGGCTTGCCCTCACCGCGCTCGAGACGATTAACCTCGCCGACCGCGATGCGGTGCGCCTCGCGCTCCGCACCGTGCTGTGCTCGCGCGCGGAAGACCTGCCGGCCTTCGACGAAGAGTTCGAGCGGTTCTGGCAGGCGCCGGCCTTCGGGCCCGTGATGCCGGGACCCGACGAGGACACGGCCGAGACCGACGCCGCGGGAGCCGCGCCGGAGAGCGGGCGCGCCGAGCTCACCGTCACCGATTGGGCCGAGGAAGGCAGTCCCTCCGAGGACGAGCGCTCCGTGCCGGCCTACAGCCCCGCCGAGCTCCGCGCGTCGAAGGACTTCAGCGCGTTCTCCGCCGACGATCTTGAAGAGATCACCGAGCTGATCATGCGGATTGCCCGCCGCATCGCGATGCGCCTGTCGCGGCGGATGCGCGCGGCGCGCCGCGGAGAGCGCGTCGACCTCCGCCGCACGATCCGCCGCAGCCTCCAGTACGGCGGGGACCCCGCGGCGCTGGTGTGGCGCCGGCGGAAGATCCGGAAAGTCCGCATCGTCCTGCTCTGCGACGTCAGCGGCTCGATGGACGTGTACAGCCGGTTCCTGGTGCAGTTCGTCTACGCGCTGCAGGGGGTGGTGGGGCGCGTCGAGTCGTTCTTCTTCAGCACGTCGCTTACGCGGGTGACGGACGCTCTGGCCCATCGGGACATCCGCCACGCGCTGGCGGAGGCGTCGCGCCACGTGCCGGACTGGTCGGGCGGCACCAAGATCGGCGCATCGCTGCGCACCTTCAACGAGCAGTACGGATCGCTGGTGGACGGCCGGACGATCGTCGTGGTCGCCAGCGACGGGTGGGATACCGGCGACCTCGACGTGCTCGTCGCGGCGATGCGCGTGCTGCGCGCGCGGGCCGGCAAGGTGATCTGGCTGAACCCGCTGCTCGGCAGCCCGGGGTACGAGCCGGTGACGCAGGGGATGGCCGCCGCGCTCCCGTTCGTGGACGTCTTCGCCTCCGCCCACAACCTCGCCAGCCTGCGGGTGCTCGAACGGCATCTGCGGCGGCCGCGCGGGGCGCGCGGCCGCGGGTCGGTGCGGCGCGTCCTGCTGCGCGCGCTGGCGAGCCGGGGAGGGTTGGCATGAAGGAGCTGCGGGACATCCTCGACGCGCTGGCCGAGGCGCAGGCCCGGGGAGAACGGACCGCGCTCGGCACGGTGATTCGCGTGCGCGGTTCGACGTACCGGCGCGAGGGCGCGCGCCTCCTGATTCGCGCCGACGGCCGCACGGTCGGGTCGGTCAGCGGGGGCTGCCTGGAGGGCGACATCGCCGAGATCGCGCGCGGGGTGCTCGACTCGGGGCAGGCGCGGCTCGCGCAGTACGATCTGACGTCCGACGACGACGCGGTGTGGGGCCTCGGGTTGGGCTGCAACGGCGCGATCGACGTGTTCATCGAACCCGTCGCGGGCGATCTGCCCGCGCGGCTTCGCCGCGCGATCGACGAGCGGCGGACGCTCGTCCTCGCCACGCTCATCGCCGGGCCGGAGGGGCTCACCCCGGGGGCGCGCCTCTACCTGCCCGAGGACGGTGCCGCGGAAGGGACGCTCGGCGATCCGGCGCTCGACGCCGCGGCGCGGGCGGCGTCACGCACCCAGCTCGACGCCCACAAGTCGGCCGTGGTATCGCTCGCGGGGTCGCGCGGCCCGGCCGAAGTCTTCGTGGAGGTGCTGGTCCCGCCGCTGCCGCTCCTGATCTGCGGCGCGGGGCACGACACCCTGCCGGTGGCGCACCTCGCGCACGAACTCGGCTGGTGGGTGATGGTGGCCGACAGCCGCCCCGCGTTTGCGACGCGCGATCGCTTCCCGGGCGCGGACGAGGTCGTGCTCGCGGACGACGCGGACGTGCCTAAGAAAGTCCGGATCGACCGCAACACATTCGTCGTCGTGATGACGCACAACTTCCTGCACGACCGGACGCTGCTGCGCGCCCTGCTCGGAACGCCGGCCCGGTACATCGGCCTGCTCGGCCCCCGCGCGCGCACCGACCGGCTGCTCGCGGACCTGGCGCGCGACGGGGTGCCGGTCGACGACGGGCAGCGCGCGCGCCTGTTTGCGCCGGTCGGCGTGGACCTCGGCGCGGAGTCGCCCGAAGAGATCGCCCTCAGCATCCTCGCGGAGATCCTGGCCCTCCACAACGGGCGCCGCGTCGCGTCCCTGCGGGAACGCGGCGGGCCCATTCACGCGCGCGCGTAACGTGATCGCGGCGATCGTGCTCGCCGCGGGACGGGCCACGCGCATGGGCGAGCCCAAGGTCTTGCTGTCCCTAGGGGACCGGACGCTGCTCGCCCACGTCATCTCGGCCGCGCGGGGATCGGACTGCGCGGCTGTGCTCGTCGTCGCGGGATCGCACGCCGCCGAGGTGCGGCGCGAAGCGGAGCCTCTGGGTGTCCGCGTGGTCGTCAATCCGCGGTACGCCGAAGGCATGGCGACGTCGCTCGCGGCCGGGATCGCGGCGCTGCCGCCGGACTGCGAAGCCGTGGTGGTCCTGCTCGGTGATCAGCCGCGCGTCGGCGCCGAGACGATCGACCGCCTCATCGCCGCCTACCGCGCGACCGGAAAGCCGATGGTCTTGTCCCGGTACGGTGAGGTCGCCGGCGCCCCGGCGTTGATCGCGCGTCCGTTGTTCGCGGACGTCGCGGGCCTCACGGGGGATGCCGGCGCGAGAGGGCTGGCCGCGGGCCGCCCGGATCAAGTCGCCGAGGTGCCGCTCGCTCCGGACGAGGCGTGGGACGTCGACACGCCGGAGGATCTCGCCCGGCTCAGGCAGGCTAACAAACCGTGACACCTCGGCGCGCGACGCGGGTCCGGGTGTTGGCTCCCGACTCCGCCGCCGGTGCCCCCGCGGCGCCGCGGCTTGGTCTCCGCGCGAACCTGGCGCAGTTCGGCCTTCTCGTGCTTATCAACGCTTTCGTGGGCGGGATGGTGGGGCTTGAACGCGCGGTCCTGCCGCTTATTGCCGAACGGGACTTTGGTCTCGCATCGCGGAGCGTTATCCTCTCGTTTCTGATCAGCTTCGGAATCGTGAAGGCGCTGACCAACCTCGTCGCCGGCCGGTATGCCGGGGTCGTCGGCCGCAAGCGGCTGCTGGTCGCCGGCTGGCTCGTAGGCCTGCCTGTCCCGTTCATGATCATGTGGGCGCCGTCCTGGGGCTGGGTCACCGCCGCCAACGTGCTCCTGGGAGTCAACCAGGGCCTCTGCTGGTCGATGACCGTCATCATGAAAATCGACTTGGTCGGCCCGAGGCGTCGCGGGTTCGCGATGGGCCTCAACGAGTCGGCCGGTTACGGCGCGGTGGCGCTGGCGGCCCTGGCGTCGGGGTATCTCGCCGCCGCCTACGGGCTGCGACCGGTACCTTTCTATCTCGGTGTGGCGTTCGCGGCGCTGGGATTGGCCCTGTCGGCCGCCTTTGCGCGCGACACCACCGAGCACGCGGGACACGAAGCCCGCGTGCACCACGAGGGCGCGGCCGTCCCGCCGTCGTTTGGCGAGATCTTCGCCCGAACCAGTTGGCGCGACCGGACCCTGTCCGCCTGCAGTCAGGCGGGACTGGTGAACAATTTGAACGACGGGATGGCCTGGGGTCTCCTCCCGTTGTTCTTCGCCGCATCCGGCCTCAGCGTTGCGCGCATCGGTGTGCTGGCCGCCATCTATCCGGCTGTGTGGGGGGTTGGGCAGCTCCTGACCGGGGCGCTCTCGGACATCTGGGGCCGCAAGTGGATGATTGTCTTGGGAATGTGGGCCCAGGCGTTCGGGATTTGGCTCATCGTTGTCGCCCCGCGACTGAGTGCCGGCGGCGGGCGCTTCGGGCTGTGGGCGGCGGGTGCGGTGCTGCTCGGTGCGGGCACCGCGCTCGTGTATCCGACACTGCTTGCCGCGATCGGTGACGTCGCCCATCCCTCCTGGCGGGCGTCCGCGGTCGGTGTCTATCGTCTCTGGCGGGACCTGGGATACGCGATCGGCGCGCTCGTGTGCGGAGTGGTGGCGGATCTCTTCGGACTGTCCTGGGCGATCGTCACGGTCGGTGGATTGACATTCCTCTCCGGCGTCCTGGTGGCCATTCGGATGGCGGATGCGTCTTCGACGGTGCGGCCGGCGGTGCCACGCGTGGTTTGACCGGCAGAGGGAATCCCACCGGCAGTTTGTGAACCATGAGCGCACGAGTTGTCGCGGAGGCCGCCGATGAGTGTCCAGCTCGGACTGTTTACGATGCCGTTCCATCACCCGAGCCGCGACTACGCCGTGATTCTCGAAGAAGACCGGCAGGCCGTCGTGCTGGCCGACGCCCTCGGGTACTCCGAGGCGTTTGTGGGCGAGCACTTCACGTCGTGGAGCGAGCGCATCGCCGACCCGCTGCAGTTCTTCTCGACGGTGATCGAGCGGGCGCCTGCGATTCGCTTCGGCACCGGCGTGCTGAACCTGCCGCAGGCGCATCCGCTGACCGTCGCGGCGCGGGTCGCGCAGTTCGACCATCTCAGCGGGGGACGCTTCATCATGGGCGTCGGGTCCGGCGGATTGGTGAGCGACCTCGAGGCGTTCGCCGTCACCGACGCGGAGGCGCGCGTGCGCATGCTCGCCGAGGCCGTCGACATGATCCTGGCGATCTGGCGCGAGGATCCCCCGTACGACCTGCGCGGGCACGCCTGGACGATCTCGCTGAAGGACGGGATCTGGCCGGAGTTCAAAGTGGGCTGGATGCCGAAGCCGTATCAGCGGCCGCACCCGCCGATCGCGCTGTCCCTCGTGACCCCGAATTCGGCGAGCGCCCGCGTCGCCGGGGAGCGCGGCTGGATTCCGATCTCCGGCAACTTCTTCAACAAGCGGTATCTGCGCGGACACTGGGAGCGCTACGCGGAGGGGTGCGAGGCGGTGGACCGGCGGCCCGATCCCGCCGTCTGGCGCGTCGCGCGGTGCGTGCTCGTCACGGACACGGACGCGGAGGCCGACGCGTACCTCGCCGATTCGACGAACGGGCTGTCCTACTATTACACGTTCTTCCGGCACAGCTTCAGCCTGGGCCGGAAGGCGCTGTTCATGGTCAAGCCGGATCCGGAGATGCCCGACGAGGCGGCGACCGTCGACGCGATCAAGCGCGCGCAGGTGATCGCGGGCGCCCCGGATCGCGTGCTCGACCAGCTCGTCGCGCTGCGCGATGAGATCGGCCACTTCGGCACGCTGCTCATGACCGGACACGACTGGGATCGGCCGGCGCTGTGGCGCCGCTCGATGGAGCTGCTCGCGCGGGACGTCATGCCGCGATTCCGCCGGCACGCCGACGCGACGCGGAAACCTTGATGCCGCGGGGACATGGGGACGCGAAGGATACGGCCGCGGTGATCGCGCCGCCGCCGCTGATCTACCTGGCGGGGCTGGTCGTCGGGCTCATCGTCGGCGCGGCCGTCCCGACCCCGTTTCTCGCGCGCGGCGCCGCCTCCGTGGTCGGCGCGGTGCTCATCGCGGCCGCCCTGTGGCTGGCCCTGTGGGGCGTGCGCACCATGCGGCGCGCCGGCACGTCCGTCCGGCCGGACGTCCCCACGACGGCGCTCGTTACGACCGGGCCGTTCGACTTCAGCCGCAACCCGTTGTACGTATCGCTCGCGCTTTTGTACGCCGGAATCGCGATCACCGCCCGATCGCTGTGGGCGCTGCTGCTGTTGATTGTGGTGCTGGCCGTGGTGGACCGGGGGGTCATCGGTCGGGAAGAGCGGTACCTTGAGCGAAAGTTTGGTGTCGACTACCGGGAGTACAAAACACGAGTCCGGCGCTGGCTGTGAGCGGTTTGGCGTTTTGCGAAACGTCGGGGCCGGAGCCTTACCCGAACGAATCAGCGTTTCTTCAGAACGTGGGTACCAGCCCCGCCCGTTACCACTCGTCGTCGCTGCCGGGCTCCCAATCGTCGTCGTCTTCGACGATCTGGCTGCGCGGATCTTCGTCTTCCCCGAGCCAGTCCATCTCCTCGTCGTCTTCGTGCTGGGCGGCAGGAAGCGGCTCGCGCACGGCCTCCGCTTCGACGGTTTGGGCGGCGCGGGCGGCCGCCGGCGCCGGTCCGCGCTTCGCGGGGGTGCGGGCTTCCGGGGTGCGGGTCGCCGCCTTGGTGGCGCGGGCGCTGGAGGTCTTCCGGCCGGTCCGAGTCGTCGTCCGGGCCTGACCGCGGGCCGGACTCGTTCTGGCCCTGGCCGCCGTCTTCCGCCCACGTGTCGCCTTGCGGGTCATTCCTTCACCTCCAAGTCGGGAATCACGCCTACCTATTATACTGCCGGAGTCAATTGTTACCGCCGCGCCGCGACGGAGTCAAGCAGGGCGACGATTCGTGCGGTGATGCGATCGAGTGTCTTCTCGAACGCGGGCTCGGAGAGGGCGGCGGCGGCGGGGATGGTCATCCACGGCTCGCCCGCCCCCGCTCCCGGCTTGGGCGGGCCGATCTGAACGATCGGGTGCCCCGCGGCTCCGAAGCCCTCGATGAGCACCACGTCGGGCGCGTCGTGCGCGGCCCCGGCGGGCCCGCGGATCAGTGATGCCAGCGGCATCTCCCCGGAGATGCGGATCGTAGTTTCCGACGGCCCGGCCAGGACGACCCGCAACGCGCCCGCCTCGATCATCCGCGCGCTGTCGCTCTTTGGCCGGTCGATCTGGAATCCGTGCGCGGCGTGCTTGATCGCGCCGACGCGGAGCCCGCGCGCCGTGAGCCGCCTGATGAGCCCGACGGTCGCGGCGGTCTTCCCGCTGCCGGATGCCCCCACGAGGCCGATGACGAGCGGGCCGGGCGTTGCCGCGGCGATCCGGAAGTATTCGCGGTCTTCAGGCCGGTTAAGACGCATCACCGCCACGCGGGAGCCCGGCGCGAGGGACGGCGTTCCGCCCGGCAGCAGCACGAGGGCATTCGCCGCCGTAAGCAGCGTCAGGCGGCCGAGCGAGGCGTCGGTGAGCAGATGGACGGTGCGCTCGTCGGCCGCGTCGAGCCGTCCCCACAGGGCGCGCAGCCGGTCCGTCGGCCGCGCCCATCCGTCCGCGAGCGCCATCATCTCCACGGGCCGCACGACGAAGCGCGCGCCCGCCAGGCGGCGGAGCACCGGCCGCACGAGAAGATGGAAGGCGGCCAGACAGGCCACCGGCGTTCCCGAGAGCCCGATCGCCCACGTGCGCCCAGCCCGCGCCGCGAAGAACGGCCCGCCCGGTTTCAGGTCGACGCGCCCGGCGTACCGCCGCGCGCCGAGATCCAGCCACGTGCGATGCACCAGGTCGTAGCGGCCGACCGAGACGCCGCCGGTCGACAGCACGACATCGTAGCGATCCTGCATGGCCGAGAACGCGCGCGCCGTCTCCCGCGGACGATCGGGGATGATGCCGCGGTACTCGACCTCGCATCCGGCCGCGGCGAGCTCGCCCGCGATCGTCACGGCGTTGCTGTTGACGATGCAGCCGGGCGGCGGCGGCGGCCCCCCGGCCGCCAGCTCGACGAGCTCGCTGCCCGTGGCGACGAGCGCGACGCGCGGCCGGCGGTAGACCGAGACCGCGGCCACGCCGCACGCCGCGAGCGCGCCGCAGGCCGCGGGCGGAATCGGTTCGGCCGGCGCCGCCAGGATGTCCCCCGGCTGAATTTCCTCGCCGGGCTCGGCGACGTGGCGTTTCCCCGGCGCGGCGCGGTCGAGATGGAGCGCCGTTCCATCCGCGCGCACCGCTTCGAGCGGCAGCACGCGGTCGCCCCTGCGGGGCACGGGGGCGCCCGTGGTGATCGACCAGGCCTCGCCGCGCGCCGGTCCCGGCCCGGGTGGCTCGCCCATGACGGACGTTCCCGTGATCCGGAGCGTGACGGACCGGCCTTCCGCGGCCCGGGCGATGTCCGCGTCGTGGCAGACGTAGCCATCCATCGCGGCGCGCCGGATGCGGGGCACGGCCGCGGGCGCGCGAACGCGTCCCGTCGCGATTCGACCCGCCGCCTCCCACACCGGGACGGTCTCGGCCGGAAGGGGTTGGACCGCGGCCAGGAGCCGTTCCAAGACCTCTTGAAGGTCGGCGCCGGGAGCGCCGCGCGTCACCACGGCCGGTCTTTTCCACGCCGCGCTGCGCAGGCCTCCCCGCACGACGGCGCCGGCCCCGCGCGGCGGGGAAGGAGGCCCGGCTGAATCGTGGAATAGGGCCCCCAACTTCACAGTCCCTCACGGACACCCGGGGAGGACCGGTACGAAAACCCGATTACATCCCCGTTTCGCCATCCCGCCACATCACGGCGGCGTTCCATGAAATTGACCCCACGGAGGAGGCGTACGCGATGACCACCGCGGTTACCCGTCGTGGTTTGCTCAAGTTGGCCGGTGCCGGCGCGGGCACGGCGGCGTTCTCGGCGCTCGGCTTCGATCTCGCCGAGGCCACCGAGGTCAAGCAGCAGCTTCACATCGCGGGCGCGACGGAGTCGCACTCCCTCTGTCCCTACTGCGCGGTCGGTTGCTCGCTGATCGCGTACACGCGCAAGCGCGCCGACGGCAGCACGGAGATCCTCCAGATCGAAGGCGATCCGGACAGCCCCGTCAACGAGGGCCGACTCTGCCCGAAGGGAGCGAGCGCGATGTCGATCGCGACCTCGAGCCGGCGGGTGGACCAGCCGCTCTACCGCGCCGCGGGCGAGACCGCCTGGAAGCCGGTCTCGTGGGATTTCATGCTCGACCGCGTGGCGCGCCTGATGAAGGACGCCCGCGACCGGACGTTCGTGACCCAGGACGCCAAGGGCAATACCGTCAATCGCTGCGAGGGGATCGGATTCGCCGGCGGCGCCGCGTTCAGCAGCGAGGAGGGCTATCTCGCGACCAAGATCATGCGCGGGCTGGGGGTGGTCCACTTAGAGCAGCAGGCCCGTGTTTGACACGGGCCCACGGTGGTCAGTCTGGCCGCCACGTTCGGAAGAGGAGCAATGACAAATCATTGGAGGGACATCAAGAACGCTGACCTGATCCTGATCAACGGCGCGAACCCCGCGGAGGCCCACCCCGTGGGCTTCCAGTGGTTCGTGCGCGCCAAGTTGGATCCCAAGCGCGGCCCGGGAAAGGGCGGCGGGGCGAAGATCGTCCATGTGGATCCGCGGTTCACGCGGACCTCCGCGCTCGCGGACACTTACCTCCGGATCCGCACCGGCACGGACGTCGCCTACTTCGGCGGGCTGATCAACCACGTGCTCCAGAACAACCTCCACCACGCCGAGTACGTGCAGCACTACACGAACGCGTCGTGGCTCGTCAAGGACGGCTATGGATTCAAGGACGGCCTCTTCTCCGGGTACGATCCGGCCAAGCGGACCTACAACGTCGCGACGTGGGGCTACGACGCGGACGCGCAGGGCATCGCGAAGCGGGACATGACCCTGCAGCACCCCCGTTCGGTCTTCCAGCTGCTGAAGGCCCACTACGCGCGGTACACGCCCGAGATGGTGTCGTCGATCACCGGGATCCCCAAAGACGACTTCCTGAAGGTGGCGGCGCTGGTCGGGGAGATGGGCAAGCCCGACAAGGTCATGACGATCGTCTACGCCGTCGGCCTGACGCACCACACGACCGGCGTGCAGCTGATCCGTTCCGGCGCACTCTTACAATTGCTCCTCGGCAACATGGGCCGCCCGGGCGGCGGCATGAACGCGGAGCGCGGCCACGCGAACATTCAGGGCAACACCGACCACGCGATCTCGTGGGAGATCCTGCCGGGGTATCTCGCGATCCCCGCGCCCGGCGAGAAGAACCTCGCCGACTACGTCAAGGAGAAGGCGCCGAAGAAGTCCGACCCCAACTCGTGGAACTTCTTCGGGACGAACTACAAGAAGTTCATGGTCAGCCTGCTCAAGGCATGGTACGGCGACGCCGCGACCAAGGACAACGAATTCGCGTTCGACTACATCCCGAAGCCGGCCGGGAACTCATCCTGGATCTCGTTCTACGACGACGCGCTGCGCGGCAAGATGGACGGGATCATCCTCAACGGGATGACCGCGACGAGCATCGGCCCGGATTCGAATCAGGTACTCCAGGCGCTGGCCAACCTCAAGTGGCTGGTCGTGATGGACCCGCTGCCGACGACGAGCTCGGAGTTCTGGCACGGGCCGGGCATGAACCCCGCCGACGTCAAGACCGAAGTCTTCATGATGCCGGCGACCCACTGGATCGAGAAGGACGGGTCGTTCGTAAACAGCGGCCGCTGGTCGCAGTGGAAGGACCAGGTGATCCCGCCGCAGGGCCAGGCCCGCCACGACCACTGGATCATGGCCGACCTGTTCAACCGCGTGAAGGCGCTCTATCAGAAAGAAGGCGGCAAGTTCCCGGATCCGATCATGCATCTGACCATGAACTACAAGGATCCGCTGAAGCCGGAGCTCGACGAGATCGCGCAGGAGGTCAACGGCAAGGATCTCGCGACCGGCAAGCGGCTCGCCACGTTCGCCGCGCTCAAGGACGACGGCACCACGATCGCCGGTGACTGGATCTACACCGGCAGCTATCCCGAGAGCGGCAACCTCATGAAGCGGCGCGACGGCGTGCAGGACCCGAAGAAGAACGACCCGACCGGCATGGGCTTCTACGCCAACTGGGCATGGAGCTGGCCCCTCAACCGCCGGGTGCTTTACAACCGCGCCTCCGCCGATCTCGACGGCAACCCGTGGGATCCCGAGCGCGCCGGCATCAAGTGGAACGGGCAGCGGTGGGTCGGCGACGTGCCGGACTACCCGCCGGCGATGAACCCCAAGGACCCCAAGGCGTGGCTGCCGTTCATCATGACGGGCGAGGGCACCGGCCGGCTGTTCAGCAACACTCCCCTCGACGGACCGTTCCCGGAGCACTACGAGCCGATCGAATCGCCGGTGGAGAACCCGCTGCACCCGCAGAACTCCGCGAACCCGGTGGCGTTCCTGTACGACCAGGCCGCGGGGCGGCCGAACCGGTTCGGGACGGTGGCCGATTACCCATACGTCGCCACGACGTACCGGCTGACCGAGCACGAACACTACGTCACGCAGCACGTCGAGCACCTCGTCCAGTTGCAGCCGGAAGCGTTTGTCGAGATTCCCGACGGCCTGGCCGCGGAGAAGGGCATCAAGAACGGGGACATGGTGCGCGTGTCTTCGAAGCGCGGCAAGGTCGAGGCGCGCGCCATGGTCACGAAGCGCCTCGGCCCGCTCACCGTGGCCGGCAAGCAGGTGTGGCAGATCGGGATTCCGATTCACTGGGGCTTCGTCGGCATTTCGGCGGACCAGCATCCGGACAAGTCGCAGCACTGGCTCGCCAACACGCTCACGCCCTTCGTCGGCGATGCCACCGCTCGGACGCCGGAGTTCAAGGCGTTCCTGGTCAACCTGGAGCGCATGGGATGAGGGCACCGGCCGTGCTCGCCACGCCCTGGGCCGCCCGGCGCGACCGGGCGGACGTCCTGCGCGAGCGCTACCCGTTCGCGCGAGAGCCGCTCGCGCTGTACCGGGCGCTCGTGGACGTGCAGGAGCCTGTCTGGTCGGCCGCCCGGCTGGACGCGCCGTCCGCGGCGGACGTGCCCGGGTACGCGGCGGAGCGACTGCTGCCGCGGGTCATCGAGGCGACCGCCGCGGCGGGACCGAGGGCGCTCGCGGAGATCGTTCGTGCGCAGTTCGCCGGGGCGCCGGCGGATGCGCGCGCGGAGATGATCCGGCGCTGGCTCGACGGGGAGGAGCAGACGCCCGTCGAGCGCTACCTCGCGCGTGCCTCCGTCGGCCCGGTGCTCGAGGCGCTCGGGGATCGTGCCGCGGACGCATGTGCCGCCGGCCGCGCGGATCGCGAGGCCCGCGACCCGCGGCATTGTCCGGTGTGCGGCGCGCTCCCCCAACTCGCCTTTATCGCGGCGCCGCCGGAGTCGCTCGCCGCGGGGCCGCGGTCGCTCCAGTGCTCGCGCTGCGGGACGGCCTGGGCTTATCCGCGGCTGACCTGCGCGTCATGCGGAGAGCAGGATACGGCGAAGTTGACCGTGCTGGCTGAGGAAGGCGCGGACGAACGGGCCCTCACCGGCAGCACCGTCCGCGGTCTTCGCGGTCGGTCCGACCCCGGCGGCCCGGGGCCCCGCTCGCGCGGGACTAGCCGGCGGGATGCGCCGGCGTCGCCGCGTTTTCCGCACATGCGGATCGACGCCTGCGCCGCCTGTTCCAGGTATCTCGTCTCCATCGACCTCGGGCGCGATCCGCGCGCGGTGCCCGCGGTCGACGAGTTGGCCGCGATTCCGCTCGATCTCCATGCCGTGGACCGCGGTTTCATCAAAATCACACCGAATCTGATGGGGGCGTGAGCCATGCCTGAGGCCGTCGGCTTTTTCACCGACTCGAGCGTCTGCATCGGCTGCAAAGCCTGCGAGGTCGCCTGCAAAGAGTGGAACGGGCTCCCCGGCGACAAGCCGAAGTTTATGGACAGCTACGACAACACCGGCGCGCTCGACGAACAGAACTGGCGGCACGTCCAGTTCATCGAGCGGATGGACGACAAGCCGGTCCAGACCGGCAACGGCGCCGCGTGGCTCATGCTCTCCGACGTCTGCAAGCACTGCAAACACGCGAGCTGCATGGAGGTCTGTCCGACCGGCGCGATCGTGCGGACCGAGTTCGACACGGTGTTCATCCAGCAGGACGTCTGCAACGGCTGCCGCTACTGCATCTCCGCGTGCCCGTTCGGCGTGATCGGGTTCAGCGCGCAGACCGGCACCGTGCACAAGTGCACGTTCTGCTACGACCGGCTGCAGGCCGGCATGACGCCGGCGTGCGCGCAGGCGTGTCCGACGCAGTCGATCCAGTTCGGGCCGCTCGCTGAGATGCAAAAGCGCGCCGACGCGCGCCTCGCCGCGCTGCACGACCAGGGGTACGCGCAGGCGTCGCTCTACGGCCGCGACGAGGCGGTCTACGGCGGGCTCAACGCGTTCTTCTTGCTGATGGACAAGCCCGAGACGTACGGCCTGCCGAACGCGCAGAATGCGGTGCTCCCGCGCCGGAACAACAAGGGCGGCTACTTCGGCATGGTCGCGACGGCGCTGCTCGGCGCGGTGGCCGCGGTCGTCGCCTTCCGCGACCGGCGCATGAACGAGCTCGGGCGCGGCAAAAACGGCGCGACGGCGGGAGGGACCCGGTGATGGCGGAACATTTTGTCCGGCCGCCGGACTGGACGTGGTACATTCTGGCATACTTCTTCTTCGCCGGCCTGACCGGCGGCATGTACGCGATCGGCGCGATGCTGCGGCTGTGGGGGCGGTCCGGCGACGAGACCGTCGCGCGCACGGCGTTTCTCTGGGCGTTCCCGATCCTGGTCGTCTGCCCGATTCTCCTGACGATCGATCTCGGGAAGCCGCTGCGGTTCTTCCACATGCTGGTATCGACGACGCCGGGGCAGGGCGGGCTGATCTTCCATTACTGGAGCCCGATGTCGGTCGGCAGTTGGGCGCTGCTGGTCTACGGCGTCTTCGCGTTTGTGTCGTTCCTCGAGGCGGTCCGCGGGCGTCCGGGCGGCGGCCGGCTGTTCACCGCCATCGGGGGGCTCCTCGGTCTCTTCGTCGCGTCGTACACCGGAGTGCTGCTGAGCGTGTCCAATCAGCCCCTCTGGAGCGACACCTGGACGCTCGGCGGGCTGTTCCTCGCCTCCGGGCTGACCGGGGCGGCGGCGCTTCTGGCCCTGGTCGCCCGCAGCGAGGCGGCCGCCGCGGGCACGGACGCGCGGCTCCGGGTCGCCGACGGCTATTTCGCGCTGATCGAGCTCGTCTGGATCCTGCTGCTGTTCGCGACGCTCGCCGCGGCCGGGACGCTGTCGGTGGCGCTGCGGGCGCCGTGGATCGTGCTGTGGCTGGTCGTGCTCATCGGCCTCATCCCGCCGCTCATGGCGCTCGGCGGCCGGGAGCGCGCCCGCCGCGGCGGGGCGCTGGTCGCCCTGCTGGCGCTTGTCGGCGTGCTGGCGCTGCGGGCCGCGATCATCTTCAGCGCGCAGGGTTAGCGCCGCCGACTTCACCGAGTTCGGTGCCGCCGTAGACCGGGTCCAGGTCGGCGTCGTCGCCGATATCCACTGCGGCCCGGACCGGGATGTCCTGCCGGGCAGTCGAACTCCCATGCTGCTCGATCGCTTCATCGCGGCGATGCGGGACGCGCGCCCCGCGTGCATCGTCGACTTGGGCGACCGCATCAACAGCGTCGCGGCCGGCCAGGACGGTGTCCGGGAACGGTACGTCCGCCGGCGCCTCGAGGATGCCGGCGTGCCCGTGTACCACGTGCTCGGCAACACCGATGTCGAGCATCTCCCCAAGCACGACGCGCTGGCCGCGGTTAAAAAGGGGTGGGCGGCGGAACTGATCGATCTCGGGCCGCTGCGCCTGGTCTTGCTTGATACCGTCGACCCCGCGGTCGACGTCAGCGGGGTCCCCGGTCGAGGGTCGGCCGGCGGCTCGATGGGCGCCGCGCAGATCGACTGGCTTCGCGCGGTGCTGGCCGAGCGCGCGGCGCCGTGCCTGGTGTTCGGCCACCATCCCCTCGACGAGCCCGCGCTCGACGGACACCATTACTTTGCCGCCAGCCCGCCGCTCGCCGCCGTGCGGAACCGCGCCGAGGTCCGAGCGGTCCTCGAGGGTGCGCCGGCCGTGACCGCGGTGTTCTCCGGCCACCTGCATTGGACCCGCGCGGCCCAGATCAACGGGATTCCCTACGTGACGATCGGCTCGCTCGTCGACACGGCGTATACGGGCGGCGAGCCCGCCGGTGCGTACGCGCTCGTGACCGCCGGTGCGGGCGCGCTGGAGGTCGGCGTCTTCGGCCGCGCGCCGGCCGAGTTCACGTTTCCGCGGTGATCCGCCAAGTATAGGTCAGTTCGGCGCTCGCCCGCAGCATCGCGGAGACCGAGCAGTACTTTTCCTGGCTCAATTCCACGGCGCGGCCGGCCTGCTCGGGCTTGAGGTCCCTTCCGCGGAAGATGTACTCGAGACGGACGTGCGTGAAGATTCTTGGGTGCTCATCCCGGCGGTCGCCGGACACGCGGATCTCGAGGCCGGCGAGCGGCGCGCGCATCTTGCCGAGAACGGAGACGACGTCCATCCCGGTGCAGCCCGCGAGCGCGAGGAGGAGCGTTTCCATGGGCGACGGCCCCTGCCCGGTGCCGCCGTGCTCCGGCCGCGCGTCCAGGGTGATGGTTCCACCGGACTCCGCGGCGCCCCCGAAGCGCATTCCGCCCTCCCAGCGCAGCGTGGCGTCCATGCCGTCACCGTCCTTTCTCGATTCGGGGGACAGTTCGACACGATCGCCAGGAAAGCACCTTTGAACGGGTGAAGGAGACAGGGCGTCGGCGCGGCGCACACGGGAGTCGCGGAGGCACGAACCTCGATGGAGACGTACGTGGTGCGGGTGGAGAACCCGGACGGGCTCAATGTGATTCTGGGCCAATCGCATTTCATCAAGACGGTTGACGACCTGCACGAAGCGCTCGCCGGCGCCGTGCCGAACATCCGGTTCGGGTTGGCGTTCTGCGAAGCCAGCGGACCGCGCCTGATCCGCACCAGCGGGACCGCGCAGCCTCTGGTCGATCGCGCGGCGGGGGCCGCGAAGGCGCTCGGATGCGGACACGTGTTCGTCGTCTTTCTCGACGGCGCGTTTCCGATCAACGTGCTCGGGGTGATCCGCGAGGTACCCGAAGTGTGCCGGATCTTCTGCGCCACCGCGAACCCGCTCGAGGTCGTGGTGGCGGAAACCGAGCAGGGACGCGGGGTGCTGGGCGTGATCGACGGTGAGCCTCCGCTCGGTGTGGAGGGGCCCGACGACGTCCGCGCCCGGCGGGAGCTTCTCCGGAAGTTCGGTTACAAGTTGTGAGCGGAGACGGCCCGGGCGGGCCGCTCGAGCGGTACAAGCGTGATGCCGCCCTGGCTGCGGTCGCCGCGGAAGTGCGGGACGGCATGCTGGTGGGTCTCGGCAGCGGCTCGACCGCCGCGTACGTCATCCGCGAGATCGGGCGCCGCGTCCGCGAGGGCGGGTGGCGGATCCGAGGCGTGCCCACCTCCGAGCGCACGGCCGAGATCGCCCGTGAGGTTGGGATCCCGCTCGTTGCGCTCGAGGAGGCGCCGGACGTCGTCATCGACGGCGCGGACCAGATCGATCCGTCCCTCGCCATAATCAAGGGCGGCGGGGGGGCCCACGCCCGGGAGAAGATTGTCGCCACGGCGGCCAGGCGGGCCGTCATCGTCGCGGATTACACGAAGGCGGTTCCGCACCTCACCGGTCCGGTGCCCCTTGAGGTGCTCCCCTTCGCCGCCTCCTGGATCATGCGGGTGCTGCCCGAGCGGATCCCGGGGGCGGAGGCCCGTCGGCGGACGCGGGACGGCCGGCCGTTCGCGACCGACAACGGCAACCCCGTTATCGATCTCACCTGCGGCGTCATCGAGGACCCGGCCGCGGTGGCCGCGACCCTCGAACACATGCCCGGTGTTGTCGAGCACGGCCTGTTTGTCGGGATCGCGCATGTTGTGTACTTCGCCGGCCCTAAGGGAATAAAGATAGAAAAAATCTAGCGGTGCGATGTTTAGCCTTAACATTGCTCTGGGAAAATACTTTAGGAACGAATCCCCAGAGGCGGTGACATATGGCTACGCTTATACCGGTGACGTTTCGCTTTCCGGCGCGGCTGATGCCGACCGCACGGGCTGTTTCGGTGATCGGTTCCTTCAACGGCTGGAATCCCCAGGTGCATCGTCTACGCCGCACGCCCGATAACGAGTGGGCCGTGACGGTGTACCTGTCGCCCGGCCGCGCCGTGTACTGCTTCTCGGTGGACGGCGTGATGTGGCTCGATCCCGCCGATGAAGGACGCGTTCCCAACGGGTGGGGCTCGGAGTACTCGGTCAGGCACGTCGCGTCGGGGGTGGAGGCGGCCTTCGCGCATTCCGCCTAACGGCTCGTTCTGAGCTCGGTAAAAAACGAAGCCGGCGTCCCGATCGGGACGCCGGCTTCGTTTCACGCTGCCGCCGGCAGCGCCGGCTCCGGCTTAGAACACCAGCCAGTGAAGCAGGGGAATGGCCAATAGGCCATACCCAAACGCCAAGAAGGATCCCGCGATCAGGTGCTGCACTTCGTCCGTCACGCGAAGGACGCGCAGCGTCAGCGCGGTCAGCGGCAGACCCCACCCCAGCATGATGACTCCGGCCAGCCCCACATGCGCAACCGACATCCGGCTCTCCCCCCGAAGACCACCAGAGCGGCTTCATCCTAGCACAAAGCCGCGGCCCCGTTGAAGGGGACGCCGGCCGCCCGGCCGGCAGCGCGCCGCCGCCGTGGCGTTGACACCGCCGGTGCCGGTCCGCTATTGTATGAGCACCCCCCCACCCCTAGGGGGGAGGGAGGCTTGTCCCCCGATGCCGCGAAACGTGACCGGGCTCGACCCCAAGGCCAAGGCCCAGATTCTCGCGCGGCTGCGCAGCATCGAAGGGCACTGGCGCGCGGTCGTCCGGATGGTCGACGAGGACCGGTATTGCGTAGACGTCATCAAGCAGATCAGCGCCGTGCAGAGCGCCGTCGACAAAGCGACGGCCCTGCTGCTCGAGCGGCACCTCAACCACTGCGTGACCGGCGCGATCCGGTCGGACAATCCCCGTCAGCGCGAGCGCGCCATCGCCGAGCTGCTCGAGGTCTTCGAAAACCGCCGGCAGTACGCGTCGATTACATCGTTGCCGGCGCGCGTTGGCTCGCGCCCGCAGGCCCGGAGCCGGCCGGCACGGTCGAACGGCGGCGGCGCCTCGTAGACCGGAGAATGCGATGACGGCGGAAACGCGCGCGGCCACGGCCACGGTCGATCTCCCCATCGAGGGGATGACGTGCGCGTCGTGCGTTCGCCGAATCGAGAAGTCCCTGCGCCGCGTCGACGGGGTGAGCGAGGCGATGGTGAACCTCGCCGCGGCCAAGGCGCGCGTCGTCTTCGATCCGGCCGTGGCCACCGTGGAGCGCCTCGGCGCCGCGGTGGAGCAGGCCGGGTATGCGGTGGGACCCGCGCCGGAGGCCAGCGCGGCGTCGGGAACGCCGGCGGCGCCCCGATCCGGGGAGGACGATCCGGCCCAGCGCGAGCTGCGCGACTTGCGCGTCAAGTGGCTCACGAGCCTGATGGTGGGCGCGGCGATGATGGCGCTCATGTATCTCCCCCTTCACCTCGACATGACGCTTTGGGCGCCGGTGCTCCTGATCGCGGCCTCGGTCGTGCAGTTCTGGGCGGGCGCGGTGTTCTATCGCGCGGCATGGGCCGCCGCGCGCCACGGCGCGGCCACCATGGATACGCTGATCGCGCTCGGTACGGGCGCGGCATACGGCTACAGCGCGTTCGTGACGCTCTGGCCGTCGCTGGCGCGGCGCTGGGGATTCCCGCCCCATCTCTATTACGACTCCGCGGTCATCATCATCGCCCTGATTCTCCTCGGGCGCTGGCTGGAGCGCCGTGCGATGAAGCAGATGGGGGCGGCGATCACCGCGCTGATGAGCCTGCGTCCCAGGACCGCGCGCGTCGTTCGCGAAGGCGCCGATCGGGATGTGCCGGTGGAGACGGTGCTCGCCGGTGATCTGATCCGCGTCCGGCCGGGGGAGACGCTGCCGGTCGACGGGGTCGTGCTGGAAGGGGCCTCGGCCGTCGACGAGAGCATGCTGACCGGAGAAAGCCTGCCGGTCGACAAGGCGCCCGGCGACACCGTGATCGGCGCGACGCTCAACACGAGGGGCTCGTTCGTCTTCCGCGCGACCAAGGTCGGGAAGGAGACGACGCTCGCGCAGATCGTCCGCCTGGTCGAAGAGGCGCAGGCGTCGAGCGCGCCGATTCAGCGGCTCGCCGACGCCGTCGCCGGCGTCTTCGTGCCGGTGGTGCTGGCCGTCGCGCTGCTGACGTTTGCCGGCTGGCTGCTGCTGGGGCCGGAGCCGCGGCTCACCTTTGCCCTCACCGCGGCGATCGCCGTCCTCATCATCGCGTGCCCCTGCGCGCTTGGGCTCGCCACCCCGACGGCGATCATGGCCGGCACCGGCACGGCGGCGGAGCACGGGGTCTTGATCCGCGGCGGCGGGGCGCTGGAGCAGGCGCGGCGGGTGACCAGCATCGTGCTCGACAAGACCGGCACGCTGACGGCGGGCCGGCCCGAAGTCGTCCGCGTCCTGCCCGCCGGCGGTATCGAAGAGTCGGACGTGCTGCGGCTCGCGGCGGGCGCGGAGCGCGGGTCCGAGCACCCGCTCGGCGGCGCGATCGTCGCCGCCGCTCAGGCGCGGCGTCTCCACATCCCGCAGGCGGAGCGGTTCGAGTCGATCACGGGGAAGGGGATCACCGCGATCGTGGAAGGCCGCCGGCTGGCCATCGGCACCCGCGCCTTTATGGACGAGATCGGCGCCGCGCTCGACGGCCTGGGGGACCGTGCCGCCGAGATCGCCCGGACGGGCGCCACCCCGATGTTTTTGGCCGTGGATGGCCGCGGCGCGGGTCTGATCGCCGTGGCGGACCGGATCAAGCCCGGGGCTCGGGAGGCGGTCGAGTCGCTGCGGGCGCTCGGGCTCGAGGTGTGGATGGTGACGGGGGACCACCGGCTCGCGGCCGAGGCCGCCGCCGTCGAGGCGGGGATCGATCCCGCACACGTGATGGCGGAAGTCGCGCCGCGCCAGAAAGCGGAGAAGGTCAAGGCGCTGCAGGCCGCCGGGCAGGTGGTGGCGATGGTCGGCGACGGGATCAACGACGCGCCGGGGCTCGCGCAGTCCGACCTGGGCATCGCCATCGGGACGGGGACCGACGTCGCGATGGCGGCGTCCGACGTCACGCTCGTCGGCGGCGAGCTGCGCAACATCGCCGCGGCGATTGCGCTGTCACGGGCCACGGTCCGCGTCATCAAGCAGGGGCTCTTCTGGGCGTTCGCCTACAACGTGGTGCTCATCCCCGTCGCGATGGGCGCCCTCTACCCGTTCTTGCACGTCCTGCTGAACCCCGTCTTCGCGGCGGGGGCGATGGCGATGAGCAGCGTCAGCGTCGTGACGAACGCGCTGCGGCTGCGCGGATTCCGCTGGCCGATCAGCGGCCAGCAACCGTGAAATCGAAGCCGGACCGGCGATACGGGAGGAGAGCGTCTATGACACGGGTCGTGCTGCGGGTGCCGGATATCTCATGCGAACATTGCGAGCGGACCATCACACAGGCGCTCGGGCGCACGGCCGGCGTCCGCGCGGTCGAGGTCGACATCCCGGCCAAGGAAGTCCGCGTCTCCTACGACGAGGGGTCCGTCGATCTCGGGCGGCTCAAAGCGGTGCTGCAAGCGGAAGACTACCCCGTTGCCTCCGCCGCCCCGGCGGACTCGTAGGGAGTGCATTCTCAGGCCGCGCCAAGTCAACCACGTCGGGGGAACAATGAGAACGTGGGATACCTGCCCATCGAACGGTATGGTGTGGTCGGTGATCTTCGAACGGCGGCTCTGATCGGGGTCAACGGTTCCGTCGATTTCCTGTGCTTTCCCCGGTTCGACTCGCCGTCCATCTTCCAGGCGCTGCTCGACGACGAGCGGGGCGGCCGGTTTGCCATCACGCCGCTCGTCGAGGACGTCCGGCACCGGCAGCACTACCTGTGGGATTCCAACGTCTTGCTGAGCCGCTTCCTGGCCGCGGACGGCGTGGCGGAGATCTCCGATTTCATGCCCCTCGAGCCGCCCGGCGGCGCGCCGCAGCTCGTCCGCCGCGCGAAGACCGTGCGCGGCGAGGTCCGGTACCGGCTCCTCTGCGCGCCGCGATTCGACCACGCCCGCGCCCGGCACCGCGCGGTCGTGACCGAGGATGGCGTCGTGTTCACCCCAGACGCGACGGACCTGCCGGCGCTGCGACTCCGCGCCGAGGTGCCGATGCGCGTTCGCAACGGCGACGCGGTCGCGGAGTTCACCCTGGCCGCGGGCCAGACGTGCGCGTTCATCCTCGAAGAGGCCCGGCAGGGTGAGGCTCCGGCGGCCGAGTTTGGTGGCTACGTCTCCCAGTCGTTCAAAGACACCCTCAACTACTGGCGCCGGTGGATCGCGCGGTCGACGTATCGGGGCCGCTGGCGTGAAATGGTGAACCGGTCCGCGCTCGCCTTGAAACTCCTCACCTCCAGCGAGTTCGGGTCGATCGTGGCGGCGCCGACGTTCGGTCTGCCGGAAGTCGTGGGCGGCGAGCGCAACTGGGACTACCGGTTCACCTGGATCCGCGACGCGTCGTTCACCATCTACGCGCTGCTGCGCCTCGGCTACACGGACGAGGCACGGGCGTTCATGCACTGGATCGCGCTGCGCTGTGAGGACATGAACCCCGACGGGTCGCTGCAGACGATGTACGGCATCGACGGCCGCCGGGACCTGACCGAAGCGGCGCTGCCGAACCTCGCCGGGTACAAGGGATCCAGCCCCGTCCGCACCGGCAACGACGCGTTCCGCCAGCTGCAGCTCGATATCTACGGCGAACTCGTCGACAGTATCAATCTCTACGACAAATACGTGGTGCCCATCTCGTCGGGGTTCTGGGAGGGGCTCACGCGGCTGATCGAGTGGGTCTGCGACAACTGGCGGCAGGCGGACGAGGGCGTCTGGGAAGTCCGCGGCGGCGCCAAGGAATTCTGCCAGTCACGCGTGATGTGCTGGGTCGCGCTCGACCGGGCGCTGCGGATCGCCCGGCGCCGGTCGTTTCCCGCACCGATCGGGCGCTGGCACGACATCCGTGACGAGATCTACCACAGCGTCTTCCACGACTTCTGGGATCCCACGCGGCAGGCGTTCGTGCAGCACAAAGGCGCGTCCGCGATGGGCGCCGCCAATCTCCTAATGCCGCTCGCGCGGTTCGTGAGCCCGGTGGACCCGCGCTGGCTCTCCACGATGCGCGCGATCCAGCACGACCTCGTGGACGACTCGCTGGTGTACCGCTACCGGGTCGAGCAGGCGCCGGACGGTCTGCGGGGGCACGAGGGTACGTTCAATATGTGCTCGTTCTGGTACGTCGAGGCGCTGTCGCGGTCCGGCGACATCGAGCAGGCGCGGCTGCTCTTCGAGAAAAACTTCGGGTACGCGAACCACCTGGGCCTCTACTCCGAGCAGTTGGGGGCCTGCGGCGAGCACCTCGGCAACTTTCCCCAGGCGCTGACGCACATCGGGCTCATCAGCGCGGCCTACGATCTGAACCGCCGGCTCGAGGCCGCCGGGCAGGGGACTTAGGGACGCACGAACGTGCCGTCGCCCGGGCGCGCGACGACGCGCGTCTGCTCGTAGGCGGGCCGGCCGCGCACGAAGGTGTGCGTGACGCGGCCGCGCAGCGCCATGCCCTCGTACGGCGTCCAGCCGACGCCGCTGTGTAGCTCGGCGCCCCGCACCGTCCAGGTGGCCTCGGGGTCGAGCACGGCGATATCCGCGTCGGCGCCGGGCGCCAGCACGCCCTTGCGCGGGAACAGGCCGAAGTTTCTCGCGGGCTGCTCGGCGAGGAGGCGCGCGGCGTCGAGAATCGAGATCCGCCCCGCCGCGACCCCCGCGTGGTGGAGCAGCGGCAGCAGCGTCTCCACGCCCGGGGCGCCGGACGCGTTCGCGAAGATGTCGGTCCGGTCGCTCTTCTGCGCCCGCGCCCAGGGCGCGTGGTCCGACGTCACCCAATCGACCCGCCCGGCCGCGAGATACGCCCACAGGCCCTGGACGTCTTTGCGCGACCGCAGCGGCGGATTGATCTTGGCGTAAGGCCCGAGCCGTTCCATCGCCTGTTCGTCGAGCACGAGATACTGGATGCAGGTTTCCACGGTCGCGTGCACGCCGTCCGCCCGGTAGCGCTCGACCAGGTCGAACGACCGCGTCACGCTGGCGTGGACGATGTGGACGTGCACGCCGGCATGAAGGGCGAGTTCCAGCACCCGGTTGACCGCCTCGGTCTCCGAGACCGGCGGCCGGGTCCGGCCGTGGGCCATCGGGCCCGTGTCACCGGCCGCCCGTGCCGCGGCGGTCGCGCGATCGACGATGTCCTGGTTCTCACAGTGCACCGCGACGAGCCGTCCGGTCCCGGCGATGCGGCGGAACGCCTCGAGTATCTCGCCGTCCGGGATCCGCGGAAAGCGGATCGGATGCGATTCGTACGTTGAGATCTTGAAGGCGCAGGCGCCGGCCCGGGCGAGCGGCTCGATCGCGTCGAGGCCGCCTTCCTTGCGGATCGTGCCGTAGAGCGCGACGTCGCAGACCGCTTCCGCGCCGACGTCTTCGACCTTGCGCTCGAACGTTTCGACGTCCGGGACGGCCGCGGGCATGTCGTACGGCATGTCCACGACGGTCGTCACGCCGCCGGCCACGGCGGCCGCGGTGCAGTGCGTGATCCCCTCCGCCGGTTCGCTCCGGGTGTGCACGTGCGTGTCCACGGCGCCCGGCAGGACATACGATGTCCCGGTCTCCACGGTCCGGGCGGCGGCCGGGAGGCCGCCGCCCGCGTCGCCGATCGCCGCGATACGGCCGTCCTGCACCGCTACGTACCCGTCCTCGAGCACCCGCTCGGGCAGGACGACGCGGCCGCGAACGACGAGATCGCAGCGCGCCTGCGACATCAGCCGCTCCGCCGGGCCGTCAACGCGCCGCCGCCGGGCTGGACGCCGGCTCGAGGTGTCCGCGCGCGACGAGGTGCCCGACGATCCGGTCGAGCTGCCGCAGCGTCATCGCGTCCGCGACGGCGCCGGGATGCCGGACGGTGGCGGTGCGGATCGCTCCGCGCCGGACGAGGATTTCCTTGCGCAGCGAGACCCCGATGCCGGGCTGAAACTCGAACCGCGCCAGGTTGACGAAGTCGTAGAACAGGGCCGCCGCTCCCGCCGCGTCGCCGGCGCGGTGGAGGCGGTAGAGGCGGACGAGCAGTTCGGGGTAGGCCAGCCCGCTCATGATGCCCACCGCGCCGCGCTCGAGCTCTTCGAAGGCGTAGAGTCCGCCGAGCGCGCCGAAGATCCCAAACGTCTCGCCGGCGAGCGCGCGGATGCGTTCCATCTTGGGCCCGGTCGGCGCGTCCTCGAGCTTCACGTACTCGACCCGCTCCAGCTCCTTGTAGAGGCGCGCGAGCAGCGCGGGCGTCATGAGCACGTCGGTCGCCGGCGGGTAGTCCTGGATGATCAGCGGGACCACCGCGGCCTTCGCGACGCGCTCGTAGTAGCCGAAGAGCACGCCCTCGTTTTGGATGCGCGGCGGCGTCACCAGCAGCGCGTCCGCGCCGAGGCCCTCGGCCCGGCGGCACGCCTGGATCGCCGCGTCGGTGCCGTTTGCGCCGGCGCCGACGACGAGCGCCTTTCCCGCCGGCAGCGCGCGCCGGAACGCCTCGACGACCTGATCGCGCTCCGCGTCCGTCAGCCGGTCGACCTCGCCCATGACGCCGAGAACCGCCAGCCCGTCGACGCCGCACCGGAGCATGAACGCCGTCATCGTCTGAATGCTCTCGACGTCGATCCGTCCCTGCTCGTCGAACGGGGTGGGGGTAATCGGAAAAATCCCGGCCAGTGCCATCGTCGATCCTCCGTGAGAACGCGTGCGCTATGGCTTCGTCGGGCGGGCCGGCTATTCTTGCTCCAACGGGGCGCCGAGCGACGCGGGCGGCGACGACTGCAGGGCGCGCAGCGTGCGGAGCAGCCTGCGGCGCGCGCCGGGCGGCAGCCGGTGCAGCGCGCGGTGAATCCGCTCCGAGTTGCCGAGCGCCACGAGCAGCAGCGCGAGGATCATCAGCGGGAAGGGCAGCGTGGGGAACACCTGGGTCGGAACGCGCGGCATCAGACTCTGCAGCACCGTGCCGAGGGTCTGGAGCAGCACGAACAGGTACGCGCCGCCGGCTCCGCGCAGCGGATCCCAGTTCCCGAAGATCACGATCGCGAGCACGATCCATCCGGTGCCCTCGATCCCGTACGGACGGCTCCAGCCCGGTTTGACCGCGAGCGAGAAGGCGGCGCCGCCGAGCCCGACGAGCGCCCCGCCCGCGACCGCGTACAGGTACCGCGTGCGCGTGACCGCGATGCCGCGCGCCGCGGCCGCCGCCGGATGCTCGCCGACCCCGCGCAGGACGAGCCCGGGGGCCGTCTTGGCGAGATACCACCAGACGGCCGCGGTCGCGACGAAGCTCAGGTAGACGAGCGCGTCCTGCTGGAACAGCACCGGTCCCACAAGCGGCCATTGCGCCAGGACCGGGACCGGCGCGGGCGAGACCTGCGGCCCCGGTACGTGCGCCACCGGCGCGCCGAGCAGATACGCCAGGTTCTGGCAGAGGAGCGTCAGCACGAAGCCCGTCGCCACCTGGTGCTGCCGGAGGGTGAGACTCGCGAACGCGACGACGAAGCCGGCCGCGGCCCCGACCGCCATTGCGGCGGCCGCGCCCGCGGGAACGCTTCCCGCCGCGCGCGCCGCGGCGAATCCCGTCATTGCGCTCAACAGCAAGAGGCCGTCCAACGATAGGTTGATGACCCCCGATTTCTCCGCGAGGGTCTCCCCGAGCACCGCGAAGATCACCGGTGGCGACGCGGCGACGACGGCGGCGATAAGCGGCACCGGATCCACCGTCAGGTCCCCTCGCGCAGGAATCGAGTCTGGAAGCCTCTCAACAAGATCACACACAGCACCAGCAGGCCCTGAAGCACGCCTCCCATCGAGGAGTCGAGCTGCATCGCCAGCGGGAGCTGCAGGCTGCCCATTGAGATCGCCGCGAACGCGGCCGCGATCGCCGCGCAGGCCACGGCATGCTGCCCCGCGAGCAGCACCACGAGGATCGCGAGGTATCCGTTGCCGGCTGAGATCAGCGGAAACAACTGGTGCCGGGAGTAGGCGCCGGCGACCAGGGCGAACCCGGCGAGCCCCGCGAGTGCGCCGCAGAGCGCGAATGCGCGGAGGGTCTCCCGGGTCGTCGCGATGCCTCGGAGCTGCGCGGCCCGCAGACTGTGTCCGATCGCGGTGAGGTAGAGGCCGAAGTAGGTCCCGCGGAGCGCCGCGGAGACCGCGCCGATCGCCGCGAGCCCCAGGAGGACTTCGATTGGCACGGCGACGCGCGAGACCCGGAGCGCCGGCAGCCACAGCGCCGGGTCAAACGGCAGGGTGCCGCTCGTCGACGCGATGCCGGGGCGCGCCCACGGGCCCAGCACCAGGTACACGGTGAGGCTGCCGGCGATGAAGTTGAGCCCCAGGCCGCCGAAGATCTCGTTCACGCGTCCGTACGCCCGAAGCGCGCCGGCCAGGAGCGCCCAGAGCGCGCCGCCCGCGGCTCCGGCGAGGCCGGCCGAGACGAGCGCGAGCCAGGGCGGTCCGAGGTGCTCCAACGCGCGCAGGGCGCCGGTCGCACAGACGGCGCCGAAGATCACCTGGCCTTCGATCCCGATGTTCCACAGGCCCGCGGCAAAGGTGACCAGCAATCCGGCGGCCGCGAGAAGCAGCGGGGCCCAGGCGGCCAGGACGAACGTCGCGCGCTCCGGCGATCCGACGGCGCCGGCGAGGATCAGACTGTACGCCTGCGCGGGCGACGCCGACACGATTCGAAGCACGGCCGCGCCGGCGAGTGCCGTCGCGGCGAGGCCCGCCGCGGCGAACCCCAGACGCCGCACGACAGGCGGGACGGCGCGGCGGCGGCTCAGAGTCCCTTGCCTCCGATGAGTTCTCCGAGTTGCGCGACGGTGGCGCGGCGGGCGTCGATCGGCGCGGAGACGCGGCCGCCGGAGAACACCACGATCCGGTCGCTGCGATCCAGGAGCTCGTCGAGATCCGAAGACGAGAACACGATCGCCGTGCCGTGGGCGCGCCGGTCGAGCAGCCGCCGCCAGATCTCCTCCGCCGATTCCAAGTCCAGGCCGCGCGTCGGATGTTCCATGAGGAGCACGGTGAGGCGCGCGGGCAGCAGCGCGAGCAGCGCCCGCTGCTGGTTGCCGCCGGAGAGCGCGCGCACGTCCGTGTCGGGCGTGCCGCGAATGTTGAACTCACGGATGCGCCGGGCCGCGGACCGGACGGCCTGCCGCCGGTCGACGAACGCGGATCGCCGGGGCTCCGCGATCGCGGCGTGTTCCGCCACCGTGAGCCCGGGGATCAATCCCTCGCCGAGGCGTCCGGCCGGAACGTACCCGATCCCCGCCGCGAGAAAGTGTTGGTAGGGACGGCCGGTCAGGTCGCGTCCGCCGATGAGGATGCGCCCGCCGATCGGCGGGATCAGTCCCGCGCACACCTGGAGCAGCAGCCGCTGTCCGCTTCCCTCGAGGCCCGCCAAACCGACGACCTCGCCGGCCGAAACTTGAAGAACGACGTGCTCGAGGGTGAGGAGCGTGTCGCCGACCGCGAGATCGGCGAGGTCGAGCACCGTCGGGCCGAGCCGGATCCGGGGCCGCGGCGCCCTGGGCAGGTCGCGGCCGAACATCAGACGCACGAGCGTGCCGGTCTCGCACGGGATCGGCGCCTCGCCGGCGACCCTGCCGTGGCGCAGGACGGTGACGCGGTCGCAGATCTCCTGGACCTCTTCCAGTTTGTGGGACACGAAGAACACTACGCGGCCCTGCGCGGCCATGGCGCGCAGGGCCGCGAAGAGCTGCGTCCGCTGCGACGCGGAGATCGCTGTGGTCGGCTCGTCGAGGATGAGCACCTGCACGCCGAGCCAGAGGAGGCGCACAATCTCCAACTGCTGGCGTTCGGCCACGGTCAGATGGTCGCACCGGGCCTCCGGGTCGAGGGCGAAGCCGAACCGCGCGGCGAGGTCCCGCAGCGCGTCACGGGCCCGGCGGCGGCGCGGGACGAGCCCGACCGGCGCGCCGACCAGGAAGTTGTCCAGGACGCTCATCGACGGGAAATCGAGCGGATCCTGGTGGACCATGCCGATGTGGGTGCGGAGCGCCTGCGACGCCGAGCCGATCCGCACCGGCGTGCCGTCGAGCAGGATCTGACCGCCGTCCGGGGCGAGCGTCCCGGACACGATCTTCATCAAGGTGCTCTTGCCCGCGCCGTTCTCGCCGAGCACCCCGTGGATCGTGCCGGCTTCGGCCGCGAGGGTGATGCCGTCGTTGGCGCGCACGGCGCCGAAGGACTTGCGAATCTCCCTCAGTTCGACGCGCATGCGGCCGTTCGAGCCGCGGCGCTATTTATTGGCGCCGGTCATGCCCTCGAGAAGCTGCGGCATGTACCAGATCTGCGCGTCGCTCGCGATCTGGCCCGCGCTCAAGTACGCGGAGCCGTCCGCCAGGCGCAGCGGCCCCTTCCACAGCACGATCGAGCGGCCGCCCATCCCTTTGACCAGCGCGTCGAGCCGCGCGCCGGTCGTGGCGCTCAGCGGGGTGCCCTTCTCGAAGCCGACCGCCGAGGTGTCCGGGTTGTTGATGTTCGTCCAGTCGGGACCGTTCCAATCCCAGTACTGCTGGTAGGTGCCGTTTTGCACCATCGTGATCGCCTTCACGTACGCCGGGCCCCAGTTGAAGTAGGGGACCCCAAGACACACGCTCGGCGCCTCCGCGCAGGCGTGCTGGAAGTCGTACGGAACCGCCCAGACGCGCTTGCCGGCCTTCGCCAGTTTGTTGGCCTCCACCAGCGCCTCCGTCGTGTCGATGCCGGACATCACGACGTCGTAGCCGCTGCCGAAGAAGTCGTCGGCGACCTTCGTCGGATCGAGCGTCTGCCCGGGGATGTTGAACCAGAAGCCGATCCAGGTCACTTTGAAGATCAGGGCGCCCGCGGGCCGGCGGAGATAGGTCGTCCAGCAGTACCGCGCCCCGAGGTACGCGGAGTCGGCCAGCCGGCGGGTCTCGTCGTTCGCGAGCGGGCCGAGGAAGCCGATCTTGCCCGTGCGCGTCGTCAGCGCGGCGGCGCAGCCCCCGAGCATCTTCATGTACTCCATGCGGCCCATGAAGTTGCTCTCGTTCGGCGGCGCCTTGTAGTCCCGGCCGGCCTTCCAAGCGTGGTCACCGGAGACGTTGATGATCGGCAGCTGCGGGTGCGCCTTCGCGGCCTCCAGCGTCCCGTCCTTGAAGTCGTCCGACGTGGTCACGACCAGCCGCGCGCCCTTGGAGATGAGGTCGTCGACCACCTGGGGCACGGTCACCCCGGGCTTCGCGGCCGGGTTGACGTTGTCCACGTAGATCATTTTGGCGCCCGGGACCTTACGCTCGGCGTACTGCGCGCCGATATAATGGGCCTCGCTCCAGCCGTGGTCGTTCCGCGGCCCCACGAGGACGATGCCGAACGGAACGCCCGCGGCGGCCGCCGTCGCGGTAGGGGCGACGCCCGGGGGAGCCAGCATGACACCGAGCAAGACCGTCGTGACGAGGACGCACGCGGCAACTCTCCACATATGGGGAAGCGCGCTCCTTTCCGGATCGAGGGATGAGTCAGAGCAGACTAGACCGGTCGGGATGGTAGTTCCCGGCAAGCGCGGGTTTCCCTACTTTGGTTGACAGGGCGGCGCGGGGGTTCTACCATGACTGATGGCGGGAGTGCCGCTTGCGCGGGGGCGTGGTGTAGCCTGGTTTAACACATCTGCCTGTCACGCAGAAGATCGCGGGTTCAAATCCCGTCGCTCCCGCCAGACCAAACTCAGCCAGGTTTCTTTACGATTCCCCGGTCACGGCCTCAGGTCCGGTGCTTCCGTGCCAATCGGCTTACGATAGGAATTGCAACGTCCTTGGCATTGTAGGCTTGGATCGCATAAAAGAGCGACAGCACGATGAACGTCGGCCACAGGACAGGGTACACGAGAAAGAGCCAGTGCAAGTGTGGGAGGCCGGCGCCGATATTCCACAGGATATAGATGCACACCCAGGCGGCCGCCCAGTACAGTGCATGCCATCCGTGGTAGCGCATGAACGGGTCCTTCTTGAGGTCGGTCAGAAGGATGACGAGTGCGACGACCCAGATTGGGTATGCCAGAGCGGCCAGCAACCGCTTCGAATCATCCGCCGGTGCGGATTGGCTACTCATCGCCGTCTTGTCATTCTTGGAGTGCGCCGGAAATCCTTGACGCCGCCCGCTGGACCGCGCTGACCCTCGGCATTCACGCGGCGATCCTGCTCGCACCGCTGCTGGGGGTCGGCCTGTACGGGCAGTTCGGCGCGGCCGGACTGCACGACGTTCGGATCTATTTCGACTACGCGTCGCGGGCGCTCAGGGGCGCCGTCCCGTATCGTGACTACCCGGTCGAATATCCGCCGCTCGCCGTACTGCTGTTTGTGATCCCGCGCCTCGCGAGGGGCCGGTTCGAGACGTATGCCTTCCTGTTTGCCGCGGAAATGTGGCTCTTCGATGGGCTGGCCGTATATCTTGTCGCACGATACACGGCGGCGCGTGAGGGCGTCCGGGCGGTGCCGGTGCGGCTCGCGTGGTACACTGCGTCGTTCGCCGCGCTCTACCCCGTCGTCGGGAATCGCTACGATCTGGCGCCGGCCGCGGTCGCCCTCGCGGGCGCGCTGGCCTGGCTCGGGGGGCGGCCGGTCCCCGGCGGGCTGCTCGCCTCCGCCGGCACGCTGATGAAGATCTTCCCGGCGGTCGCGGTGGCGCCGGCAGCCGTGTCCGAACTCGCCGCGGCGCGCGTGACGCGTGTCCGCGGTCTCCGCACGTTCGGCGCGGCGACGGTGGTTTGCGGAGCGGCATGGTACGCGCTGGACGGAGCCAGAGCGGTGACGTACCACGTGGAGCGGGGCTTGCAGATCGAGACGGCGTGGGCCGGAGCGCTGATGCTGGCGGACAAGATCCTCGGAATCGTCCCGGCGTGGCGCTACAGTCACTCATCGGTGGAACTCGTCGCGCCGGGTGCTGGAGTCCTCGCGGCCTTGGCAATCCCGGCGCAGATCGCCTTGGCCGGTGGTGTGATCTGGCGGTTCGCGCGATCGGGCCGGGGCGATCCGCTGCGGTACGCGGCCGCCGCCGTCCTGGCGCTGATCGTGCCGGGCAAGGTGCTCTCGCCGCAGTATCTCGTCTGGCTCGTGCCGTTTGTCCCGGTGCTCGGCGGACCCGCCGGACGGGCCGCGCGCCCGCTCTTCGTGATCGCCTGCGTCGCGACGACGTTCGAGTATCTCGCGACGCGACACCTGGCGTCTTTCGAGCTATGGGCGGTGCTCGTCCTCAACTGCCGGAACGCGCTGCTCGTCGCGCTGCTGGCCGTGCTCCTCGGCCGAGGAAGGGCGGGAGAGCCGGAGCCCGCGGGCGGCTAGGACCAGCGGCGCTCGTCGACGAGGATACGCTCCGCGCCGGTCAATGTTCCAGGGGGCACGATCTCGATGGCCGCGCGGAGGCGCGTCGCGTCGTGAACCGCGGCCAGCACGCGCTGCGCCAGCGCGTCGTCGGGCCGCTCGATCTCGAGCCGCGCCACCAAATCGTCCAGATGGCCGCTGCGGCGCACGGCGAACTGGTAGCGGGCGACTTCGGGGTGGCGCGCCATGACCGATTTGAGCGTGGCGGGATGGACGAACAGCCCGCGCACCTTCACCGCGTCGCCGCTCCGGCCGAGGATCCCGCGCAGGCGCGGCGCCGTCCGGCCGCACCGGCAGGGACCGGCGGCGTAGACGGACAGATCGCCGGTGGCCAGGCGCAGCAGGGGATACGTGGGATCGAGCACCGTGACGACGATCTCGCCGGGGTCTTCGGGGCCGACCGGGGCGCCGGTCTCGGGATCGACGAGCTCCACAACGCAGCGCTCGCCGAGATGCAGGCCGTCGGGGTACGGACACTCGTAGGCGATGATCCCCACGTCGGCGGTGGCGTAGGCCTGCCGCGTGCGAATCCCGCGCGACTCAAACCGCTGCCGCAGCGAGTCCGGCAGCGGCTCCGCGGAGACGAAGGCGACTTCGAAGGCAAGCGCGACGTCCAGCTCGTCGGCCTTCTCCAACAGACTCGCCAGGAAGCTCGGCGTGCCGGCATACCCGGTCGCGCCAAGCTGCGCCGCGGCGCGACACTGGATCTCGGTGTTGCCGGTGCCGCCCGGAATCACCACCGCGCCGAGCGCGAGCAGCCCGCCTTCCATGATGGAACCGGCCGGCGTCAGATGATACGAGAAGGAGTTGAGGACCACGTCGCCCGCCCGGATGCCGGCGGCGTGCATCGCCGCGGCACAGCCCCAGGGATCCGGCGCCGGGCCTTCCGGTTCGTAGATCGGCCCCGGCGAGGCGAACATTTTGCGCATTCGGTCCCGCGCCGCCCATCCGCCGAGCGGCGGGCTCCCGGCCTGCTCCGCGGGAAGCGCGTCCTTCCGTAAAAGTGGGACCCGGCGCAGCCGGTCGAGCGTCGGAGTGCCCTCCAGCAGGCCGGCGCGTTCGGCCGCCTGCCGCGCGGCGGGCGCGGACGTCTCCGCCAGGACGTCGCCCAGCCGGCGCATCTGCCGGGTCAGACGGGCGTCGGCCGGGCCGGCTTCGTCGGGCGAGTAGAGCGAGTCGGCGCGCGTCAGGAGAGCCACCGCTTGCGGCGCCGGTAGTGCTTCACCTCGCGGTAGTTGCGCCGCTCCCCTTCGCCGGAGAGACCCAGATAGAACTCTTTGATGTCCTCGTTCTCCCGAAGAGACGCCGCCGTGCCGTCGAGGGCGATCCGGCCGTTCTCCAGCACGTAGCCGTAGTCCACGATCTCCAGCGCCCGCGCCGCGTTCTGTTCCGCGAGCAGGATCGCCACACGCTCCTCGCGGTTCAGCCGGAGAATGATCTGGAAGATCTCCGCGACCAGAAGCGGCGCGAGGCCCATCGACGGCTCGTCGAGCAGGATGAGCCGCGGCCGCGCCATGAGCGCGCGGCCGATCGCCAGCATCTGCTGCTCGCCGCCCGAGGTGTAGCCGGCCCGCACACGGCGCCGCTCCGCGAGCCGCGGGAAGTAGCGGTACACGGTCTCGAGGTCGGCCCGCACGCCGGCCGCGTCGCGGCGGACGTAGGCGCCGGTCAGCAGGTTCTCTTCGACGGTGAGATGCTCGAACGGCCGGCGGCCTTCCATCACCTGCACGACGCCGCGCCGGACGATGTCGGCGGGGTCGCACGTGTCGAGGCGTCTGCCGGCGAAGTGGATCGTCCCGCGCGTCACCGCGCCGCGTTCGACGCGAAGCAGGTTCGAGACCGCCTTGAGGGTCGTGCTCTTGCCGGCGCCGTTGGCCCCGAGGAGGGCGACCATGCCCCCCTCGGGGACCACGATCGAGACGCCTTTGAGCACAAGAATCACGCGGTCGTAGACGACCTCGATGTTGTTGACGTCGAGCAGCGCCGCGGCGGACACGTCGGGTGTGGCGGGCCGCCTAGCGCTTCTGGTTGCGGTATTCGGCCGCGGACTTCGCGATCTGCGCCCGCACCAGGTCCGCGTACGGCTGCCACAGCCCCGGGATGCGCACCCACTTCTGGCCGTCCCACCGCTGGAAGTACGCGCTCGAGACGCCGCCGTGATCGTCCGGCGTGAGCGTCACCGGCGGGATCATCCCGGTGAGCCCGAGTTCGTGCAGCCGGGCCTCCGTGAAGTTGAGGTGCTCCAGGCCCCACCGGACCTTGTCGCCGGTGACCGGCAGGCCGAACTGCTTGATGGCGTTGTGGACCGCTTCCGAGAAGACCGCGGCCTCGATCACGCCGCGGTTGTAGTACACGGTCCCCACCCGCGCCTCGTCGATGTTGCCCTTGCCGTTCTTGTACACGGTCGCCAGGATCTGCTGGATCACCGGGAAGTTCCGGCCGACGCCGGTGAAGTTGGACGTGACGTAGTTCTTGGAGAGGTCGGCGGCCGGCCGGACGTCTTCCTCCGAGCCGCACCACCACACGCCCATGAATTTGTCGATCGGGAACGCGACCTGGTGCATCGCCGTGAACGGCACCGTGCAGGACTGGCCGAAGTTCCACTGGATCACGTAATCGGCGCGGAACCGGCGGGCCATGTCGACCCAGGCCGCGCTTTGCTCGAGTCCGGGCGCCGGCAGCGGGAAGTTGCGGAACTCGAACCCGAATTTCGCCGCCAGATCTTGGAACATCGGGATCGGCTCCCGGCCGTAGGGGATGTCGAGGTGGAGGAGGGCGATGCGCTTGCCCTTCAGGCTGCCCTCGCCGCCGACCGAGGCCGCGATGTACCGGATGAAGCTCGACGCCTGGCTCCAATAGTTGCCGAGCACGGGGAAGATCCACGGGAAGGTTTTACCGTCGGTCGCGTCCGACCGGCCGTATCCGATCGTGACCATGGGGATCTTGTCCGCGATCGACCGGTCGACGAGCGCGTAGGTGATGCCGGTGCTGGAGGGCCACACGACCACCATGTCCTTCTTCGTGCGCTCGTAGCACTCGACGCCGCGGGCGGTATCGTAGGCGTCCTCGCATTCGCTCCATTGAACCTTGAGCCCGTCGAGCCCGCCCCTCGCATTCAGCAGCGCGAAGTAGTCCTCGCGCCCGCCGGCGAACCCGCTGCCGCCGGCCGCGTACGCCCCGGTCCGGTAGATCGGCTGCGGTACGGTCAGCACGCCGCCGGACGAGGCGCCGGGCGCAGGCCCGGAGGCGACGAGCAACGCCAGGATGGCCGCGAGGCTTGCCGCGGCGGAGCCACTCCACAGACGACGCATCCTCATCGATATCCCTCCTTGCGAGATGTCGTGCACCGCTAGTACGCGAACGGCCACAGCCGCAGGTAGTCCTTGATCGTCTTCCACAGCCGCGCCAGACCGAGCGGTTCGAGCACCAGAAACAGGACGATCATCGTGCCGAAGATGAGGTCTTCCAGGCTGGAGACGAGGCCGTTGGCGGCGCCGCCGGCGGCGAGCGCCCCGGCCTTGTGGACGCCGACGCTGACGAGAATCGGCAGCAGCGTGACGAAGCCGGCGCCGAGGAACGACCCGACGATGCTGCCCATGCCGCCGATGATCACCATGCCGAGAATCCGGACCGAGTTGACGAGGTCGAACTCCTCGATGTTGGCCGAGCCGTACCAGCAGAAGACGACGAGCGCGCCCGCGACCCCGGCGTAGAAGGCCGCGACGACGAACGCCAGCACCTTGTACTTCAAGAGGCGGATGCCGATGATCTCGGCGGCGATGTCGCGGTCCCGGATCGCCATCCACGCGCGGCCGATCCGGCTGCGCGTGAGGTTCATGCCGAAGACGGTGAGGAGCGCGACGACGGCGAGCGCGAGATAGTACTGCCGCAGCGCCGTGTCCAGCACGAGGCCGCCCACGCGGACGGTCGGCGTGTTGATCGTTGCGAACACGCCGCCGCTGATCCACGGGACGTGCTGGATCGTCCACGTGATCAGAAACTGCGAGGCGAGGGTGGCGACGGCGAGATAGAAGCCCTTGATCCGCAGCGACGGCGTGCCGGCGGCGGCGCCGACCGCGGCGGCGATGAGTCCCGCGCCGAGCAGCGCCAGCGGCAGCGGCACCCCGTACCGGCCGTAGAGGATCACGCCGGCGTAGGCGCCGACCGCCATGAACGCGGCCTGCCCGAGCGACAAGAGGCCGGCGTAACCGGTGAGGAAGTTCAGGCCGAGCGCGGCGAGCGAGAAGACGAGGAACGGGATCAGGATGCCGCGCAGCCAGTAGGTCCCGAGGACCGGCGGCAGCAGCACCGCCGCCAGGACGAGCGCGGCCGTGCCGAGCCGGTCCGCCGGCAGCGGAAACAGCGCCGCGTCCTGGGCGTAGGAGGTCCGGTAGACTCCGCACTCCCGGTAGAGCAATGCCGCCTCCCCGCCTAGACGCGCTCGATGACCGGCCGTCCGAACAAGCCGTACGGCCGCACCATCAGAAACACGAGGGCCACGAGATAGGGGAAGATCTCCTGCACGCCGCCCCCGACCAGGGGACCGATGAAGCCCTCGGCGAGGTTCTCCGTGGCGCCGACGATCAGCCCGCCGACGATCGCGCCCGGAATACTGTCGATCCCGCCGATGATCAGCACCGGCAGCGCCTTGAAGGCGATCAAGGACACCGCAAACCCCACGCCGATGCGGTTGCCCCACAGGATGCCCGCCGCGATCGCGACGAGTCCCGACAGCGTCCAGGCGACCACCCATACGCGGCGCAGGTCGATCCCGACCGACATGGCCGCTTCGTGATCGTCCGCGACCGCGCGCAGGCCGAGGCCGAGCTTTGTCCGCTGAAAGAACCAGATGAGGGCGGCGACGATCACCGCGACCGCGCCGGCGGCGAACAGGTCGACGCGGTTGATGAGGATGCCGGCGGCCTGGATCGGCTCCGCCGAGATGCCGAGCGAGAGCCGATGCGGCTCCGTGCCCCAGAGCGCCTGCGCCAGGCCGCCGAGCGCGAAGGTCACGCCGAGCGTGGACATGGCGAGCGCGAGCGGCGGGCGTCCCGCGAGCGGCCGCAGCGCCAGCCGCTCGACCGCGACAGCCAGCGCGGTCATGAGCGCCACGACGAAGAGGAGGGCCAGCGGCCACCCGAGCCGGGGCAGCACGCTCACGAGCGCAAGCGCCGCGAAGAACGTCATCGCGCCCTGGGCGAAGTTGAACACGTCGGACGCCTTGTAGATGAGCACGAAGCCGAGCGCGACCATCGCGTACAGCACGCCGACGAGCAGCCCGCTCACGAGCAGTTCGAGGCCGAAACTGAGGTCCGCGGACACGGTCAGGCGCGGGTCGGCGCCGCCGAGACCGGCTCAGGGTCCAGGGTGTGGATCCGCAGCGAGCGGGAGACCTGCGCTTCCCGCCCGTCCTCGTAGCGGACGGTCGCGCGCACCGCGATCTCCGACGCGGCGGGATCGTAGAGCGCCTCGATGATCGGCGCGTACTTCTCGCCGATAAAGCGCCGGCGCACCTTGCGGGTGCGCGTGATCTCCGCGTCGTCCGGGTCCAGCTCTTTGTGGAGGATCACGAAGCGGCGGATGCGGAGCGGCGGGGCGAGCAGCGCGTTCACGCGCCGGACCTCGTCCGCGACCAGGCCGGCGACGCGGGGGTTTTGGGCGAGGTCGGTGTAGCCCGAGTAGGCGACCTGCCGCCGCTGCGCCCAGTTGCCCACGACCTCGGGGTCGATGTTGATCATCGCGGCGACGTACGGGCGCTCGTGCCCGACGGCCACCGCTTCTTTAATGTAGGGACTGAACTTCAGCTTGTTCTCGACGTACTGCGGCGCGAACACCGTGCCGTCCTCGAGGTGCGACACGTCCCTGGCCCGATCGAGGATGACGAGGTGCCCGTCCGGGTCCAGGAGGCCTGCGTCCCCGGTCCGCAGCCACCCGTCCCGCAGCGCTTCCGCCGTCGCCGCCGGGTCGCGGAAGTACCCGGAGAAGAGTCCCGGAGAGGCGATCAGAACTTCGCCGCCGTCGTCGACGCGGAGCCGGACGCCGGGAATCGGCGGGCCCACCGTGTCGGGCTTGACTTGGGTCCCGGGCTGAACAGTCGCCGGGGTGCTGCACTCCGTCATCCCGTAGAGCTGGGTCAGATTCACCCCGATACCGCGGAAGAACTCGAGCACCTCGGGTGCGATCGGCGCGCCCCCGGTGATGGCCACGCGGATGCGGCGGAGGCCGAGCTGGTCCCGCAGCGCCGCGAAGACGAGCGGTTCGCCGACGGCACAGCGCACCCGGTCGGCCGCCGTTGGGCTGCCGCCCTGCAGCGTCGCGCGGGCCGTTCGCATCGCCGCGGCGACGAGCCGGCGGGTGACCCCGCGCTTCAGCCAGTCGGCGTCCTCGATCCTGACCTGGCACTGCGCGAGCAGGCTCTCCCAGATGCGCGGCGGCGCAAACGTCACCGTCGGGCCGATCTCCCGGAAGTCCGCCCGCACCGTCTCCACGCTCTCCGGACAGTTGATCGTCGCACCGCTCAGCAGTGCGACCACCACCGAGAAGAACGTGTCGCCGACCCAGGCCATCGGCAGGTACGCGAGCATTTGGTCCGTCGGCCCGACCGGCACCACCTGGAGGAAGCTCCGGCCGGTCTCGATGAGCGCGCGGTGCGAGAGCATGACGCCTTTTGCGGCGCCGGTCGTTCCGGACGTATAGCTGATCAGCGCGACGTCTTCGGGGCCGAGACCGTCGATGAGCGCGCGAAACGCGGCGGGGCCGCCGCCATCCGCTTCACGGCCGAGCGCGAACACCGTGTCGAGGCCGCGGAGGCCGGGCTCGGCGTAGTGGCGAAGGCCCTTCGGATTCTCGTACAGGAGATGCTCGACCGACGGCAGCTCCCCCCGCACTTCCAGGATCTTGTCGATCTGCTCCTGGTCCTCCGCGACGACGATCCGCGCGCCGGCGTGGGCGATCGCGTACCGGAGCTCGTTCGCGGTCGCGTCCTGATAGACCGGAACCGGGATGCCGCCGAGCGTCTGCGCCGCGAGCATCGCCCAGTAGAGCTCCGGCCGGTTGTCGCCCACGATGGCGAGGCGATCGCCGCGCCCGAAGCCAAGCCGCGCGAACCCCAGGGCGAGGGCGTGCACGCGGTCGAGGCTCTCGGCCCACGTGTAGGACTGCCAGATGCCGTACTCTTTCTCGCGCACGGCGATCCGGCCGCCGCGCTCCTGCGCGTGGGCGAGGAGCAGCGCGGGCAGCGTCGTCATCGCCGCCGTCATCGCACGGCTCCGGCCGCGGGCGCCACCGGCGCCCCGCCGAGATAGGCCCGCAGCACCTCGGGATTGGCGCGGACGTCGTCCGGGGCGCCTTCGGCGATCTTCCTGCCGTGGTCCAGCACGACGACGCGATGCGAGATGTCCATCACGATCCCCATGTCGTGTTCGATCAGCACGATCGCCGGCGCCCACTCGTCGCTGATGTCGAGGATGAACCGGACCATGTCCTCTTTCTCCTCGCGGTTCATCCCGGTCATGGGCTCGTCGAGCAGCAGGACGGTCGGCTCCGCGGCGAGCGCGCGTCCGAGGTCGACGCGCTTGCGCAGCCCGTAGGGGAGCGTTCCCGCCGGGGCCTTGCGGATGTGGGAGATCTCGAGAAAGTCGATGATGCGCTCGGCCGCTTCGCGGTGCCGCAGCTCTTCCCGTTCGCCCCAGCCCCAGTAGATGCCGGCGGCCAGGACCCCCCCGCGCATGTGGATGTGCCGCCCGACGAGGATGTTTTCGAGGACCGTCATGCCGCCGAACAGGGAGACGTTTTGGAAGGTGCGGGCGACGCCGCGGCGGGCGACCTCGTCGGGGGACCGGCCCGTGATCTCCCGGCCGTCGAGGACGATCCGCCCCGCCGCCGGCCGGTAGACCCCGCTGATCGTGTTGAGCAGCGTGGTTTTCCCCGCGCCGTTGGGACCGATCAGGGCGAGGATCTCGCCTCCCCGAACCTCGACGCCGACCCCCGAAAGGGCCGTCACACCGCCGAATCGGACGAGCACGTCCTCTGCTCGAAGCCTCGGACCGCGGTCCCCGTTGAGCATCACGGCTCCGGGTGGAAAGTTGTCACGCCGCGTTCGCCGCATCGCGCCGGGACTCCTGCGCTTTGGGACCCCGGGGTTAGAGCTCCGCCGGGACAGGGTATTGTTCATTGTAAGCACCCCGGGGCTGGTCCCCGGGGTTGTGTGTGCGTCGCTACACCGGTACTGAGTTTCCAATAAGGACGGTGAGAGTACCGATGAATAGAACACGCGCGGTGTGGATCGCCCTCGCCCTGGTGGCGGCGATCTCGGTCGCGGCGCCGATGCCTTCGGGCGCCCAGGGCGTAATCAGGGTGTTTGTCGACGGTCAGCCCGTCAACTTCGACGTGCCTCCGACTGTGATTCAGGGCCGCGTCCTCGTTCCGCTGCGCGGCATCTTCGAGCGGCTGGGCGCGACGGTGGACTACAACGCCGCGAACCAGCACATCCTGGCGGTCCGCGGCGGACAGACCGTCGAGCTGACGGTGGGGTCGCGCCAGGCCGCCGTCAACACCCAGCCGCAGCTGCTGGACGTACCCGCGTTTACGATCAACGGCCGGACGATGGTGCCGCTCCGCTTCATCAGCGAAGCCCTCGGCGCCGGCGTGCAGTGGAACGCGGCCAACGCCACGATCTTGATCAACAGCGGCGGCGGCGCGCCGACCGCCGCGGCACCCCCTGTCACGCCGTCGGGTGAGGTCACCGGGCGGCTGATGGCGGTGACGACCGGACAGAACCCCCAGGTTGTCGTGCGTGCGAACAACCAAGACTACACGTATACCGTAAGTCCGCAGACGGCGATCTACCGATTCAACGCCGCCACGAACGCCGGCGGCTCGGCGCCGCTCGGCGCCCTCCACGCCGGCGATCAGGTTGTAGTCGATGCGAGCGGCAACCAGGCAACCAAGATCACAGCCACCTATCGCGTGGTGCCGGCCGGCCGTATTGCCTCCATCAACGCCGGCAACCGGACGGTCACGCTCGCGAACGGTCAGCGCTACGTTGTGCTGCCCGACGCCGTGATCACGCTGAACGGCCAGGCCGCGGACTTCAGCGCGCTGCAGAACGGCCGGGCGGCGCGTTTCTCCGTGGTGCAGGGAACGAATCAGGCGTACGAGGTCGCCGTGACGACCCCGGCGGCAGCGACGCCGGTGCCGACCGCGCTGACCGCGCCGACGATCACGTCGCCCGGCAACGGGCAGCGGGTCGGGACGAGCGTGACTGTTCAGGGACAGGCCCAGCCCGGCGCGCTGGTCGTCGTGACGGCCCAGCCGCGGCTCCTGGGGCAGGTGGTACGCGTGTCGACAACCGCGAACGCCAACGGGGCGTGGCAGGTGGCGTTGAACCTGACCTCGATTCCGCTGGTGGGCACGCCCTACGTCGTCAGCGCGGCGCAGATCGTGAACGGCGCGCAGTCCGACGCGGCGAGCATCGAAGTGAACGTGCAGTAGCGCTCTTGAGACTCGGTCGGGCCGCCCGCGGGCGGTCCGATCGACCGGTATGAAGAGAGCGGGGCGGGTCCTCAGAGAGGACCCGCCCCGCGGCGCTTATGCTGCGGCGATGCTAGACGGCCTTCTGCAGACTTTCCTGCGCGACTTCTTTGCTGAGATCGCGGATCGCCAGCGTCACCGCGCGGCGCGCGCCTTCATGATCCTGGAGCGCTTCCGCCGGAATCTCGGCCGTTTTGGCGTGCGCGCCCCGCGAGAACTCGACGCCGATGACGCCCTCGCGCGCTTCGCTTACCTTGCCAACGCCGATGTCGTCGCGGCCCGAGCCGGCCACCGCCTCTTCGAGGGTACGACGATACTGTTCCAGATCCTTATCGCGCAACATTCTCCCACCTCCGTCTCCGGTGAGAAGTATTTACCCGCCCTTGCCGCTTTTGCAGAGGGTAGGCTATACTCTGATTCGGCCCGCAAGCGTTTGTGCCGGGGTAGCTCAGGTGGTAGAGCAGGGGACTGAAAATCCCCGTGTCGGCGGTTCGACTCCGTCCCCCGGCACCATCAGAAATACAAGTAGGACAAGGGCTGGTGCTCGATTTCCTGCCGCCACTGGCGGCGGGACGCATGGACGCCCTTCGTGCGTCCCAAATGCTGTAGATATGCTGTACCGTGAAATCTGCACCGCTGGTGCGAACAGATGGCGTGGCACCCGTCACGCCGGACGGTGCTAATACAACGCACCCCCACACGGGACGAGTGAGCACCGGCCGTCTCACGGCAGCGAGAACGCCCACTCGTGTCGCTGTAGCCGGGCCTCCAATTCCGCGACGCGCGCCCCCCGCTCGGCCAGTCGGTCCGAGCAGCCACGCCACGTAGTGTTCGGCGTCATGTTCGAGCAGACCGTTACCCGCGCGCCCTCTCCGCCTCGGACTCGACCAGCGGGGTGTTGATCAGCATCGACGAAATACCACGTTGCTCTCGCAAGTCTGTTGCAGAAAGGGGACGCGACGATGGACACGGGCGACCAGAGGCCGTCCGCTGCGCTTCTGGATTTGGTCAACGGGTTCAGGGTGTCGCAGGCGATCAACGTCGTCGCGACCCTCGGGATCGCCGATCTCTTGAAGAACGGTCCGCGGAGCAGCGATGACCTCGCGGCGGCGACGGGGACCCACGCGGACACGCTGTACAGGCTGCTACGGGCGCTCGCCAGCGTGGGGGTGTTCCGGGAGGAGGCGGACCGCCGCTTCATGCTGACGTCGCTTGGCGAGTGCCTGCGATCCGACGCAGTCGAACCCGTGGGGCCCTATGCGGTTCACATTGGCGAGCCGCGACTGTGGCAAGCGTGGGGGCACCTTCTCGAAAGCGTGCGGACCGGTGAAAACACCTTCCGCCTCGTTCACGGTGTGGACGCGTGGGAGTACCGGCGGCGCAATCCAGAGGCGGGAGCAATTTTCGACCGCGCGATGACGGGGCAGTCGCGCCTCCAGGCGAATGCCGTGCTCAAGGTCTACGACTTCGAGCGGTTCCGGTGCGTGGTTGACGTCGGCGGCGGGCATGGTCTGCTCTTGTCCGCGATCCTCGCCAAACATCGGGCGCTCCGCGGCGTGCTGTTCGATCAGCCCCATGTCGTGTCCGGTGCTGAGCCTGCGCTGCAAGCCGCGGGCATTGCGGATCGTTGCCAGGTCGTTGGAGGAGACTTCTTCGAGGCTGTTCCCGGCGGCGGTGACGCCTACGTGTTGAAGTTCATCCTCCACGACTGGGAGGACGCGCACGCGACGGTCATTCTGCAGTGCTGTCGGCGTTCCATCGCGCCTACCGGGAGGCTCTTAGTCATCGACGCCGAGATCGCCCCCCCGAACGAGGGCTCCAGGAGCAAGTTCCTCGACCTCAGCATGTTGGTGCAATACGGAGCACGAGAGCGCACGCGCGAGGAGTGGGCGGCTCTCTTTGCCGCGTCCGGTTTCCAACTCATTGCCGCGACCCCGACCGAAGCCGGGTTGAGCGTCATCGAGGGCATCCCGGCTTAGCGCCGGAACACCGCCCCCGCCGCAGTGGGTGCGGCCGACCGTGGTCGTCCAGGTCGAGTACAGCCACCGTTCTGGAGGGATGGGGAAGATTCACTGTTTCAAGTAACGAAGCGCAACGCATCCTGACTTAAATGTCTCGGACTCAACAAGTTTTAGTTGTAATCTTTCTTGTAGGCTGCTACCGTCCAACAACCGTCTCCCCTCTCCTACAATTATCGGCTGAACGACAAAATGATATTCATCAACCAGACCGAGCTCTATCAGTTGTGAAGGAATACTTACACCACCGGTCAAAATATTTTTGCCTTGTTCTTTTTTCAATTTGAGTATTTCGTCTTGAAGCTCCGTACGAACAATTCTCGTATTGTTTCCTTCGGCGCTGTCCAATGAGCGGGAAAAAACAATTTTGTTGATGGAGTCAAATGTGTCGGCAAATTCGTTCGTTGCTTTTGTCATAGAGTGGGTCTTTGCGACATCAGGCCAAAACGGAACCATCAATTGATACGTCTTACGCCCAAAGACGAGTAGGTCAACATCTCGCATGAGGTGCGTAAAATATTCATGTATTTCTTCATTACCAATTGTTTTGGTGTGGTCGCAGCAGCCATCTAACGTAATGTTGATTGCGAAGATTACATTTCTCATTTTCGCCTCGGATTGAGCAGCATTGGGAGCGATCAATCCATGACTACGCGGTTACCGCCGGCACGCTTCGCTTGGTACATCGCGCGATCGGCCGCCTCCAACAGGGCATCGGCCAGAGCGTCGGCGGCGACTCCGCTGTTGGAACACGTGGCGACGCCGAAACTCGCCGTGACGCGCGTCAGCTGATTCTCGATATCGGTCATGGCTTGCCGTACCCGCTCCGCGACCAGCGCCGCGTTCCGCTTTCCGGCTTCTGGAAGCAAGAGCACAAACTCGTCTCCGCCGAAGCGGGCAGCCAGGTCCATCTCCCGACATGAGCCCCGCAAGACCGCAGCGACCGCCCGCAGCACCTCATCGCCGTGAAGATGGCCGAACTGGTCGTTGATTTTCTTGAACGCGTCGATTTCCACAAACACGACCGACACCGGGTGTCCCGACCGGCGAGACCGTGCGAGTTCCCGCTCCAGCGCCCGGCGTAGCGTCCTGCGGTTCGCGAGTCCCGTTAGGCCGTCGGTGGCCGCCTGTTCCCGAAGCTGTTCGTGGAGCCGGGCCGCTTCCAGGGCCGCCGCCACATAGCCCGCCACGGCGACGAGCACGTCCAGGTCCGCCTCATCGAATGCCGCCGTTTGGCGGCGCACGGCGCTTAGGATGCCCGTCACGCGGCCGCGGGTCACGAGGGGTGCATAGATGGCGGAACGGGCCCCCGTGTCCCGCCAGCACACCCGTCGATCGGCGGCCAGGTCAGACACGAGCAGGGGTTGGCGGGCGCCGGCCACCGAGCCGTGGACGCCCTTTCCCCGAGGAATCGCGCGCCCCCGGCTACGTGCGCACAGCCCCGAGGCGGCCCTAATGACGAACGCATTCGGATCGTTCTCGTCCACGAGGGCAACGGAGCACGCATCAAACCCGACGTCGTCGCGCAGCGCTCGGAGCGCGTACTGGAGCAGGGCCTGGAGGCCGAGGATCGCGGTGGACTTGCTGGCAAAAGCAGCCAGGAAGGCGACCCTTTTGTCCAGGCCGCCAGAGGCCGATGCGCCGGGCAGCCCGCTGCGCCTGTGCGTGCCGTGCTTCGTGCGGCGGAGAATGGCGTGGGGCATCACAACGCAGGTCCTGCCTGACCATCTGAGCAGTGCGATGAAGCCATGCCGCCCCCTTTGGTGCGGATCGCCGGTCCTGCGTGTCCTGTACCTTCGCAGGTCCTCGCATCTTCAGACCGCAAATAACAAAGCCGAACGACGTGAACGTTCGGCTTCGGCAACCCGGCTGACCCGGCAAAACAGTCCCGGTACTACCGGCTTTGGCAGCCCGGCTGATTGCACGGCGGCCCCGTGGCTTTGCGCCCCCGCGTTACCGCGAGTTTGCCTTTATCCACCGCAGCCTCTCAGCGGTGTCTATCCGCTGTCTCTTTTACAACTCTGGCACAGTGCTCGCGCGCGCTTGCTGCTGCTGTATCTTTGCCACATCGAAGCAAAATCTTAACTTCATTCTAACTTCATCGACGGTTTACTTGTAGATTCGGAGTAAAGTGGGGAGCGGAAAGGAGGTTGCGCAAAAAAAACCATTCGGGGCTCCGCCGGCCGCACGGTGAGGAGAGCGCCGCCCGCTTCGCCCCGCCCTCCGCGTCCCCGCGAAACGCCTTATGATCCTTTCGCTATGATGATCGTACCTTCACTCTTCGAGGGTACTTCATGTGTTGATTGTCGACGCCCACCTCGATCTATCGATGAACGCGCTGCAATGGAACCGCAACCTCCTCAACTCGGTCTACACTATCCGCGCCGACGAAAAGAACACGCCGGGCAAGGGCCGCGGACAGGGCACGGTCGCCTATCCCGAGATGCGCCGCGGACGCGTCGCGCTCAGTTTTGCGACGCTGATCGCGCGGTCGACGGGCCGGCCGGAGCCCCATATCGATTTTGCGAGCACCGCGCAGGCCTTCGGCACCGCTCACGGACAGCTGGCCTACTACCGGGCTCTGGAGCGCCAGGGGCACGTCCGCATCTTGACCGACCTCCGGGGCCTCAGCGCGCATGTCGCGGAGTGGGAGGCGTGGGATGCCGCTCATCCTGAGGACGACGGCAGCGCCACGCCGCCGCTTGGGTTTGTCATCAGTATGGAGAGCGGGGATCCGATCCTCGAGCCGCGCGACCTCGCGGAGTGGCACGCCGCCGGTCTGCGGGCCGTCGGTCTGGCGCACTACGGTCCCGGCCGCTTCGCCGGCGGAACGTCCACCGAGGCGGGTCTTTCAGAGCTCGGCGCGGCGCTCCTCGCCGAGATGAGGCGGCACGGCACGTTGGTGGACCTGACCCACTCGTCCGACGAGGCGTTTTGGGAGACGCTCGACCGCTGGGACGGCCCGGTACTGGCCAGCCACAACAATTGTCGCGCCCTCGTGCCGCACCAGCGGCAGTTCTCCGACGAGCAAATCCGCGCCATCGTGGCGCGCGGCGGGGTGATCGGGGTCGCGTTGGACTGCTGGATGCTGAAGGCCGGGTGGCGGCACGGCGACAGCAACGAAGGCGTCACCCTCCAGGATGTCGTCGCCCACATCGATCATATCTGTCAGGTCGCGGGCAGTGCCCGGCACGCCGCGATCGGCACCGACCTCGACGGCGGATTCGGCCGCGAAGGGTCTCCGCGCGACCTCGACACGATCGCCGATCTCCAGAAGATTCCGGCGCTGCTGGCCGGACGCGGGTACCGGCCCGACGACGTCGCGCCGATCATGCACGGGAACTGGCTGCGGTTCCTGCGCGGCGCGTGGGCGCCGGTGTAGCGCGCTCCGTCTAGGGGCCGGGGGAGACCGCCGCCGCGCTTTCGTGAAGCGCGTGCCGCGCTTCTCTAATGCCGTAGTATACGATGACGAGGGACGCCAGCGGGTCGGCCCACCACCAGCCGGCAAGCGCATTCAGCGCCAACCCGATCAGTACCGCGCCCGCGAGATACGCGTCGACGAGTGTGACGCGCGATTCTGTTCGCAGCACTTCATTGCCCAACCGCTCTCCCGTGACGCGCTTGCCCTGCGCGAGCAGCAGCATGGCGACGAAGGTGGCGGCGGTCCAGACGATCCCGCTCACAGAGGCCGCGGGGTGCGTCTTCGTCAGCACGGTGTAGGCCAGCTGCGACGCGATGTAGACGACGAGCAGCACGAAGGCGATACCGATCAGCCTCAGTGCGGTGCGTTCGCGGTCGAGCCGGATGCCCAAGAGATGCCAGACGACGACCACCGACGCGAAGATCTCGATGAGGGAATCCAGGCCGAAGCCGGCGAGCGCGACGGAACGGGCCGCGTACGCCGCGAAGGCGAGGATGACGACGCCCACCACGTTCCAGCCGAGCGTGGCGTATTCAAGGAGTAATCCCAACCGAGTGAGCTGCGCTACGGTGTCCACAACTGAACCCGCGGAAAGGCTCCGAGATCCCGGTCATTGAGGGTCCACGCCGGCAGTCTCAGGCGGATCGCGAGGGCGGCGACCAGCACATCTTCCAGCGAGCCCTTCCATCCCGGGCCGAGCGCTCCAACCAGCGCGACTGTATCGTCGAAATCGCGTTGAGTCGGAAAGACAATTTCCAGTGCCCTGCGCATGTGTGCGAGAGCGGTTTGCGCAACCGCCGCGCCGGCCTCGCACAACAACCATTTGTAAACCTCGAACATAACGGGAAGGGGAATGATGAGGCGGGTGCGGGCTGCGAGCAATGTGTCAAATCCCGTCCGTGCGATCGCATGGTCGCGATCGGACTGATAGGATAGCGCGATAATAGGTCCGGCGTCGAGGACGATGCCGGACGGGAGCCTATTGCTCGCGTTCGCGGCCAATCGTGCTGTCCTCGGCGCGGTCCCTGGCCCCGGGGCCTGAAGCGCGGCGTACCAGCCCCGCCAGCCGCAGAATGCGGTGCGGGTCGTTGCGCGAAATGAGCGCATCTACCGCCTGTTGAATGACGGAGGAGATCGTCGTCCCGGGACGCGTGCGAACATAGGTGAGGAGCCGGCGATCGAGAGCCTCCGGAAAGTAGATTGTCCGTTTCATGCAACGTCACCCGTGCGGTATCCTACTATATCCTACACAGGGGCGCAAGTTCCGATTCCAAATGGTACGCTGCGAACGGCAAGTGCCTCGGCCCGCAATACCTACCGGTCAGGAGGACCTCGAATGCCACTTTTTTCTAGGACGCTCGGTCGGACCGGACTTGGCGTTTCGGCGCTCGGCCTCGGCTGCATGGGGATGTCCGACGTATATGCGGGACGCGACGACGAGGAGTCGATCGCGACGATTCATCGCGCGTTGGATCTGGGCGTCACGTTCCTCGACACTTCGGACGCGTACGGCGTCGGACGCAACGAGGAGTTGGTCGGCCGGGCGCTCCGCGGGCGGCGGGACGGCGTGGTGCTCGCCACCAAGTTCGGAAATTTGAGGAGCGCCGGCGGCGCCTTTGCCGGCATCAACGGCCGCCCGGAGTACGTCGTGCAGGCCTGCGACGCGAGCCTCCGCCGGCTCGGCATCGATGTGATCGATCTCTACTACCAACACCGGGTCGATCCGAACACGCCCATCGAGGACACCGTTGGCGCGATGGCGCGATTGATCGAGCGGGGGAAGGTACGCTACCTGGGTCTTTCCGAGGCCGCTCCCGCGACGATCCGGCGCGCCCACGCCGTTCATCCGATCACCGCATTGCAGACGGAGTACTCATTGTGGAGCCGCGACGTGGAGCAAGAGATCCTTCCGGCGTGCCGCGAACTCGGCATCGGCTTCGTGCCGTACAGCCCGCTCGGACGCGGCTTCCTCACCGGCCGCTTCCAAAAGTTCGAAGACCTCCCGGCCGGCGATGCGCGCGCGGCCCGGATGCCGCGTTTCCAGGCGGAGAATTTCCAGCGCAACCTCACTCTTCTCAAGCGCGTGCAGAACTTCGCCAAAGAGAAGCGCTGCACGCCGGCCCAACTCGCGCTTGCGTGGGTCCTCGCGCAGGGCGCGGACGTCGTGCCGATTCCCGGGACGAAGCGCCGCGCCTACCTCGAGGAGAACCTCGGCGCCGTCGACGTCGCGCTCACCGCGGACGACCGCGCTCGCATCGCCGAGGCGATCCCGGCGGGCGCCGCCGCCGGCGACCGGTATGATGCGCGGGGGATGCAGGGACTGAATCGGTAGCGGGGTTACGACAGCAGCGGCTGCGACCGTACGGAGAGCGCCACCGCTGCGAGGAGCGCCAGGGCCACCAATGCGCCCACCGCGCCGGTGACCTCGACGGGCTGCACCTTCCAGCCGGCGGCGCGGCTGACCGTACGGTAGATATCCTTCAGCTCTCCGGCGGATGACGCGTGGTGGTACGTGCCGCCGGTCCGGTCCGCGATGGCCTGCAGGGTGGCCTCGTCGAGCGGCCCGCCGATCATGAAGCCGGTCGTCGAGCCGAGCGGCTGGCCGATCCCGACGGTGTACACTGTCACCTGCTGGCGGCGTGCCCACTCCGCGGCGTCGAGCGGGTCGATCCCGCTGTTGTTCTGGCCGTCCGACAGGAGCACCACCACGCCGGGCGGCTTCGAGGCTCCGGATACCGGAGGCGGCGACCCGTCGTGCGGCGGCCGCGTGCGTTCCGGCAGCGCGGCCACGGCCTCGATGAGCCCTTCGCCGATGGCCGTGCGGTGCCTGACGGTGATTCCGTCGATCGCCCCCAAGATGCGGCCGCGGTCCTCCGTGGGAGAGGCGACGAGGACCGCGTCTCCCGCAAACGTCACGAGCCCCACGGGGATCCCGCGCGGCAGACCCGCCACGAATCCCTTGGCGGCGGTCTTCGCGGCTTCCAACCGGGACGGCGTGATATCCTGCGACAGCATGCTGCCGCTGACGTCGATCGACAGCACGATCGCGGATCTGTTGACGGGCTGCGGCATCGGTATCGTGGGCCGGGCAAGGGCAAGCACGGCCGCCCCGATCGCCGCGATGAACACCGCGGCGGCCGTCAGGCGCCGGCGGCGGCCGCGACGATCCGCCGCCGCGACCATCTCGAGCGCGGGAAACGTGATGGACTGCGGCGCGCGGCGGCGCAGCATCCAGGCATAACCCGCGGCGAGTGCCGGAACCAGCAGAAGCCCCCAGAGGAATGCGGGCCAGAGGAACATGAGTCCCGTTACCGTCCCCGTCACGTCAAGGCCGCGACCGCCGCGTCACTTCCATGACTCAAGCGCGCTTTCCCTGCCGCCGGTTTTCCCGAGACGGTCGCGCGGAGCGGGGGACTTGGGGGAATATAATCCGGTGATGGATACTCGATGCCGACCCCGTCGCGCGCGCGGTGCGGCGCGCCTGGCCCCGGGTTTCATTCTCCTGAGCGCCGTGCTCGCGCCGGGGATCGCGACCGCCCAGCTTCCGGCGACCCTCCCCTCAGCGGACGGCACCGCGGCGGTCGCGCCGGCGGCCGGTCCGTCGGAGATTACGCTGCCCGCGGTTCGCGCGCTTCGCCTCGCCGTGCCGACGTCAGGTCTGCCGCAGCCCGCGGGGCCCGCGACGGTCTCCGTGGCCACCGACGTCGGCGCCGTCCCCCGCCGGACCACCTTCTCGCTGCGCCAAGTCCCGGCCGACGTGACGGTGGACTTCGATCTGCCGCGCGGCATCATCTCGGTCGCCGGCACCCGCGTCGGATCGTTCACCCCGGTTGCGCCGTTGACCGACAATCTGAAGTTTCCGGTCGACGTGACGATTCAGCGGGGCGGGAGCAGCGTCGCGATGCACCGCGACATCATGCTCCTGCTGCCGACCGTCATCGTCCCCGGATTCTCCAACGAGAAGCGCACCAGCCCCGACCCGCTGGTCGTGAGGCGATTCGCCCAGTACGGATACACGGACGCGGCGCCGCACCCGACGCTGTTTTGGTATCCGTATCAGTCCCACCGGATCGGCCTTGAAGAAGGGGCGCACGCGCTGGCCGCGTACGTCCGGCGTGTCGTGCTGCCGGCCGCCTACGCGGCCAAGATCAACGTGGTCGGCTACAGCGTCGGCGGCTTATTTGCCCGCTGGCTCATCGCGTACGACTTCGACGGGTGGACGGCGCTGGTGAATCGGCTCGTGATGGTCGCCGTTCCGAACGAGGGCGCGGTCATGCCGTACGTGGGCGCTCACGCGCCGTCGTTCTTGCCGTTCGCGGCGTCGGCGAAGACACCGCTCGGGCGCGTGATGGATCCGGTCTTTCCCTTCTGGCGCGCGACGGCCGCTGATCCATGGTCGCTCCCGGCCGATGACGGCAACCCGGCGCTCAACGCGCTGAACGCGCGCCCGTTCCCGGCGGGCCTTCGTCTCTACAACCTGTACGGCAACAACGATCCGAGCCGGACCGGCGGTCCCCAGACCGCGATCGGCGTGACCGGGCAGCTGCCCGGGGCGACGCTGTCGTATGGGCCGGGCGACGGGATCGTGCTGACGGCGAGCGCCCTCGGCCTCCCCATCAATGGGTCGCCCGGCCTGCCTGAGTTGGCGGAACGCGCCGTGCGCATCGACGTGGGACGTGTGTACCACATCCACGTGCTCGAAGTGGGCGCCCCCAAGGCGGCCGCGGTGCTGCAGGACCGGGTCGAGACGGCCGCCGAGGCGGCGGGGACGCCGCAGCACCCTCAGCCGTCCCGCTGAACCGCATCCGGTCCGCGCCCCGGCCGCGGGCCATTGTGCACGTCCGGGACGGGTACTATAATCGGCCTTCGTGAGATTCTTCGTCCCGCTGCTACCGCGGGAGCCCCGTGGCTGAGACGATCCCAGGACATCCGGCGGCCGGCGAACCCCATCTACGCCGGGACATCAGCGTCTGGGGCTCGTTCATGTGGGGCTACGCCGACGTCGGGGCCGATATCTACGCGGCCCTCGGCATCGTCGTCGCCGCGTCGATGGGGCTCGCGCCCCTTGCCTTCGCAGTCGCCGGAACCGTGTACGTCCTCATCGGGCTCGCGTATACCGAACTCGCCAGCGCGTACCCCGTCGCCGGAGGCGGTCAGTACTACACCGCGCGCGGCCTCGGCGATTTGTGGGGGTTTATCGCCGGGTCGGCGCTGCTCCTGGATTACACGATCGACATCGCGCTCTTCGCCGCGGCGTCGGCGGGGTATGTGAATTTCTTCATTCCGGCGATTCGTGACTTCTCCGTAGCGCTCGGGCCGTTCCGGCGCATCAACCCGCTCTGGGCCGGCGAGACCGTCGTCCTGATTCTGTTCCTCGTGTGGCTCAATATCCGCGGGATCCGGGAATCGTCGCTGTTCAATGAAATCATCGGCGCGGTCGACATGGTGACCGAGTCCCTCGTCATCATGCTCGGGTTTCTGTTCGCCTGGAAGCCGGAACTGCTGGTCCACCAATTCGTGACGCAGCAGCCGACGTTCGGGCAGTTCATGTACGGATCGTCGCTGGCCATTATCTCCTACGTCGGCCTCGAATCGATCTCGCAGGCGGCCCAAGAGACGCGGCGGCCCGCGACGATCATCCCCCGCACGTCGTTGGGGCTCATCTTCAGCGTCCTGTTGTTCGCGATGGCATTTTCCACATTGGGGATCGGCATGCTGCCCTGGCAGGAGATCGCCGCGCATCAGGGCGACCCGGTGGCGCTGCTTGCCCACAACATCCCGTTCATCGGGGCCGTCGCCGGTCCGTTTGCCGCGATGCTCGGCGGCACCATTCTCCTGATCTCCGCCAACACGGGCGTGATGGGGAGCTCCCGGCTGACGTTTTCCATGAGCGGCCTCGGGCTGGCCAGCAGTTGGATGAACGCCGTGCACCCCCGGTACCGCACGCCTTACCGGACGATCATCCTCTTTTCGGCGATGGCCGTCGTCGAGGCGCTGCTGGCATTCCTGACCCCGCAGGCGCTGGACACGCTGGGCAACATGTACGCGTTCGGCGCAACCCTCGCGTACCTGCTGGTCTTCGTGTCGCTCGTGCGGCTGCGCTTCGTGGACCCGGTTACGCCGCGGCCGTATCGCGTGCCGTTGAACTTGCGATGGCGGCGCCGGGGCGGGGAGGATGTGCACATTCCGGTGCTCGGGTTTTTCGGCATCGTCGGCGTCGGGCTGATTCTCTTCGAGGTGATCCTGACCCATCAGATCGGACGAATCGCCGGCCCGGGATGGGTGCTGCTGTGCCTCGCCTACTACGTCTGGTACCGGCGGCGGCAGGGGCTGCCGGTGGCGCGCAGCGTGCCGCGCCACTGGGAGGAGCAGCAGCGCCGGATCTTGCGGGACGCCGAGGAGTTCGATCTGCTCGAGCAGTACGAGATGGCGCTGGCGCAGCGCGACCGGGACTTTGCCAGGAGGCGGTATCATGCGTGACGCGGACGCCGCGGCCGGCCGTCGCGGAGTCAGCGCCGTGGACGCGTACCGGACGGTGACGAGCGTCCTGACGATCGTCCTCGGCATCGTCATCCTGGCGCGCACCCTGCCGCTCGGCGTGCACGTGCAGGCGCTGCTGGTGGGTCTCGGTTTCGTGGGCCTCGGCGCGTACCGCCTGTCGTTTGTGATCGCGTACCTGCGGCGGCGGACGGCGCGATGACCGGCGGTGTGCCGATCAGCCCGCTCGGCGCCGTGCTGGCGGCGACGTTTGCGACCAGCATGACCGTGCTGCTCGCCTGGATGCTGCGCGTGCCCCGGCCCGTATCGGCCGAGATTGCGCGGGCGGTGCGGTCTGTCGGCGCCGTGAGAACGATCTTCGTGCCGATTTTGGAAGCGTACTATTCGGAGCGGGCGGTCGAACTCGCGAGCCGGCTCGGCGAGGGCCAGAAGGCCACGATCCTCCTGGGGTTCGTCGTCGAGGTGCCCCGCACGCTGAGCCTGGGCGTCGCGCTGCCCAAAGTTGAGGAGCGGGGACGTCGCGCGCTCGAGCAGGCCAGCCAGATCGTCGCGAACCATCACCTGCAGTCGACGACGGAGATGATCCGCGCCCGGGAGGCGGGGGAGGGCATCACGCGAACGGCGCGGGATCATGACGTCGACCTCATCGTGCTCGGCATCTCGCCGGAGATCGGGTTCGTCGAAGGGTCGACGGAGCGCGTTGCGGAAGCGCTGTTTCGGCACGCACCCTGCGAGGTCATTATCGACCGGCTTGCCGAGACCAGCATCGGAGCCGCGCCGAGGTCATAGACCGGTTTTCCCGCCGGACGCAGAGAGGGGAGTCAGAGGCGATGCACGTGGTGATCCTGGGGTGTGGACGGGTGGGTGCGATGCTCGCCTCGTTGCTGGAGCTCGAGGGACATACGGTGGGCATCATCGACCGCGATCCGGAGTCGTTTCGCCGGCTCAGCGAGGGGTTCGGGGGCAAGACGATCCTCGGCGTCGGGATCGATGAGGATATCCTTCGCAAGGCCGGCATCGAGCGGGCGGGGGGATTCGCGGCCACGACCAACGGGGACAACACGAACATCATGTCGGCGCAGATCGCGAAGATGAAGTTCAAGGTCCCGCGCGTCATCGCCCGGATCTACGATCCGCTGCGCGCGGAGGCGTACCGCGAACTGGGCATCGACACGATCTCACCCACACTGTTGGGCGCGGGACTCTGCATGGACTTCCTGGCCGCGCGGCCCTGGCGCAGCATCGAAGAGTACCACGCCGTGCGCGAAACGCGCCTGCTTTCTGCGGAACCTGAAGGGAGCGGGTAACCATGTACGTGATCGTGGCGGGGGGCGGGAAGGTCGGCTACTATCTCACGAAGGCGCTGCGCGACATCGGACAGGAAGTGACCGTCATCGAGAAGCTGCGCCGGCGCTTCGTCATTCTCAAGGAGGAGTTCGGCGACGGCGCGCTGATCGGGGATGCCTGCGAGGTCCGTACACTGGATCAGGCGGGCGCGGTGCGCGCGGACCTCGTCGCGGCCGTGACCGGCGATGACGAGGACAACCTGGTCATCTGCCAGATGGCCAAGCGCAAGTTCAACGTCAAGCGCGTAATCGCGAGGATCAACAATCCGAAGAACGAGGTGACGTTCCGGCTCCTCGGGATCGACGAAACGGTGAGTTCGACCAAACTGATCTACAGTCTCATCGAGCAAGAGGTCGAAGTCGGCGACGTCATCCCGCTGACGGCGCTGCGGCGGGGGAACTTGGAGCTGGTCGAAGTGGCGGTTCCGCAGAACTCACCCGCCGCCAACAGGAAAGTTCGGGACCTCCCCCTTCCCCGTGGATGCACCCTCGGGATTCTTGTGAGAGGCGAGACGGCCGAGGTGATCAATCCGGACACGCTCCTGCGCCCGGGAGACGATCTGGTGGCGATTATCCCGTCGGCCGGGGTTCAGGCGTTCCGCCAGGCGCTGCTGGGACGAGGTGTGCCCGCGACCTAAGCACAGCCGGCGCCGCGCGGTCGGTCCGGCGCCGAGGCTCCGCAACGCTGTATTCGCTCGGCCGCGCAAATTTACGATTTCTTAACCTGTTAGGGTGGCTTCATGACCCCGCCGTAACGCGGTTCGTGGTACGGTGCCCCCTATGAGCGGTACGGGAGGTCGTGTATGACGGATGTCTTGATGATTGGCCTGATGGTTGTCCTGCTGCTTTCGACTCTCGTCTGGGTCCCGGGATTGACGCGGCTCATAGGACGGTGAGGGCATGGTCGTGCTCGCCGGCATCTTGTCGGCAGGACTTTTCATCTATCTCGTCTGTGCGCTCCTGAAGCCGGAGTGGTTCGTATGACGGCGATGGGGGTGCTGCGCATTCTCCTCGCGCTCGCGGTGGTTTTCGCGCTGGTCCGGCCGCTGGGTCTCTACATGGCCCGCGTCTATATGGGCGAGCGCACGCTGTTGGACCGCGTGCTGCGGCCGCTGGAACGGCTCTTCTACCGGTGGTCGCGCGTGGACCCGGACGAGGACATGTCGTGGCAGACGTATTCGATCGCGATCCTTCTCTTCACGTTCGCCGGCATGCTGCTGTTGTACGCGCTCCAGCGGACGCAGGCCGTCCTCCCGTTCAACCCGCAGAAGCTGCCGGCCGTTTCTCCGGATCTTTCGCTCAACACCGCGGTCTCGTTCGCGACCAACACCAACTGGCAGAACTACAGCGGCGAGACGACGCTGAGCTACTTCGTCCAGATGGCGGGGCTCACGGTCAAGAACTTCGTCTCCGCCGCGGCCGGGCTTGCGGTGATGGTCGCGCTCTTCCGCGGGCTCACGCGGCGGTCGGCGAAGGCGATCGGCAACTTCTGGGTCGACCTCGTGCGGAGCAGCCTGTACATCCTGCTCCCGATGTCGGTCGTGCTGGCGCTGCTGCTGGCGTCCCAGGGCGTCGTCGCGACCCTGTCGCCGTACCGGACCGCGGCGCTCCTTCAGCCGGTGACATACGAGGAGCCGGTCACAGACGCGAACGGGAAACCGGTGCTCGACGCGCAAGGTCACCAGAAGACCAAGCCGGTGACGGTCACCGATCAGGTGATCGCGGTGGGGCCCGCCGCGTCTCAGATCGCGATCAAGCAGCTCGGCACGAACGGCGGCGGCTTCTTCAACGTCAACTCGGCGCATCCGTTCGAGAACCCGACCCCGTTTTCGAACTTCCTGGAGCTGATCGCGATCCTCGTGCTGCCGGCCGCGGTCTGTTACACGTTCGGCAAGATGGTCGGCGACACGCGGCAGGGGTGGGCGATTCTCGCCGCGATGACGCTGATGTTCCTGCCGCTGCTCGCGATGACCGAGGGGTTCGAACAGGCCGGCAATCCGCTGATCGCCCATTTCGGCGTCGATCAGCGGGCGGGTCCCGCGCAGTCCGGCGGCAACATGGAAGGGAAGGAGACGCGGTTCGGCGTCCCCGATTCCGCGCTGTGGGCGACGGCGACCACCGCCACGTCAAACGGCTCGGTCAACTCGATGCACGACTCGTACACGCCGCTCGGCGGGATGGTGCCCCTGATCGCCATGCATTTGGGCGAGGTCGTCTACGGCGGCATCGGCGTCGGGCTGTACGACATGCTGATGGTGGTGATCCTCGCCGCGTTCATCGCCGGCCTGATGGTCGGCCGCACGCCGGAATACCTCGGCAAGAAGATCGAGGCCTTCGAGATGAAGATGGCGTCGGTCGTGGTGCTGGTAATGCCGCTGATCGTCCTGATCGGCACGGCGCTCGCGGTCGCGACCCCGGCCGGCCGCGCCGGCGCCTCCAACCCCGGCCCGCACGGCTACAGCGAAATCCTCTACGCTTTTACCTCGATGGGCAACAACAACGGCAGCGCGTTCGCCGGCATCAACAGCAACACGCCGTTCTACAACGACGTTGGCGCGGTCGTGCTCTGGCTCGGACGGTTTTGGGAGATCGTGCCGGTTCTGGCGGTGGCAGGCGCGATGGCGGCCAAGAAGGTCGTGCCGCCCAGCCCCGGCACCCTGCCCACGCACACCGGGCAGTTCGTGCTGTGGCTCGCCGCGGTGACCGTGGTCATCGGGGCGCTCAGCTTCCTCCCGGCGCTCGCGCTCGGCCCCATCGTCGAGCACTTCCTGCTCTACGCCGGCGCGGTCTTCAAGTGAGGGTACACCAATGAGCGCACAGGCACCGGCAGCGCACCGTCACGCACAGGCGATGCTGTGGCGCACCGCGATCCGGGACTCGTTCCTCCGGCTCGATCCGCGGCAGCAGCTCCGCAACCCCGTCATGTTCGTGGTGGAGGTCACGAGCGCGCTCACGACCGCGCTGTTTGTCCAGGCCCTGTTCGGGCGCGGTGAGGCTCCCGCGCCGTTCATCGGCAGCGTGTCGGCCTGGCTGTGGTTTACGGTCGTGTTCGCAAACTTTGCCGAGGCCCTGGCGGAAGGGCGGGGGAAGGCCCAGGCCGAGGCGCTTCGCCGCGCGCGCCGCGACACTCCGGCCAAGCGTCTCAAGCGCCCCGAGCGCGAGGCGCCCTATGAGACCGTGTCGTCCACGACGCTTCGCAAAGGCGACGTGGTGCTCGTCGAGGCCGGCGGCGTGATCCCCGGCGACGGCGAGGTGGTCCAGGGGATCGCGTCGGTGGACGAGAGTACGGTCACCGGCGAGAGCGCGCCTGTGATCCGCGAGTCGGGGGGCGACCGCAGCGCCGTCACGGGCAGCACGCGGGTGCTGTCCGACTGGCTCATCGTGCGGATCACCGCGAACCCGGGCGAGGGCTTCATCGACCGCATGATCGCGCTGATCGAAGGCGCGCGCCGGCAGAAGACGCCGAACGAGATCGCGCTCAACATCCTGCTGGCCGGATTTACGATTCTCTTCCTCGTCGTCTGCGCCACGCTGCTGCCGTACTCGGTCTACAGCGTCGGGGCGGCCGGCCGCGGGACGCCGGTGACGATCACGGTGCTCGTGGCGCTGTTGGTCTGCCTGATCCCGACCACGATCGGCGGGCTGCTCAGCGCGATCGGGATCGCCGGCATGGACCGCATGATCAAGCGGAACGTCATCGCGCTGTCCGGACGCGCGGTCGAGGCCGCGGGCGACGTGGACGTCCTGCTGCTCGACAAGACCGGGACGATCACGCTCGGCAACCGGCAGGCCGTGGAGTTCATCCCCGTGGACCACGCGGACCCCGGCGAGCTCGCCGAGGTGGCGCAGCTGGCGTCGCTCGCGGACGAGACGCCCGAGGGCCGGAGCTGCGTCGTGCTGGCGAAGGACCAGTACGGCCTGCGCGGCCGGACCGTCGGGACCGGACCGGAGGCGCCGCAGGGGATGGCGTTCGTGCCGTTTACGGCGCAGACCCGGATGAGCGGCGTCAATTTCGACGGCCTCGTGATCCGGAAAGGCGCGCCCGACGCCATCATCGAGCACGTGCGGGCGCTCGGAGGGAGCGTGCCTCAGGACCTCAACACCGTGGTCGAGCGGATCGCGCGCTCGGGCGGCACGCCGCTCGTCGTGGCCCGCAACAACAAGATCCTCGGGGTCATCCACCTCAAGGACATCGTGAAGGGCGGGATCAAGGAGCGGTTCATCCAGCTGCGGCGGATGGGCATCCGGACGGTCATGATCACCGGCGACAACCCGCTGACCGCGGCCGCGATCGCGGCCGAGGCCGGGGTGGACGACTTCCTGGCCCAGGCGAAGCCGGAAGACAAACTTCGCCTGATCCGCGAGCAGCAGGCCGGCGGACGCCTCGTCGCGATGACGGGGGACGGAACGAACGACGCGCCGGCGCTGGCCCAGGCCGACGTGGCGGTGGCCATGAACACCGGCACGCAGCCCGCCCGCGAGGCGGCGAACATGATCGACCTCGACAGCAACCCGACGAAACTGATCGAGGTGGTGGAGATCGGCAAGCAGCTGCTGATGACGCGGGGGGCGCTCACGACGTTCAGCATCGCGAACGACGTGGCGAAGTACTTCGCCATCATTCCCGCCGCGTTCGCGTCGACGTACCCCGCGCTGGGCGCGCTCAACTTCATGCGCTTGACGACGCCGCAGAGCGCGATCTCGTCGGCGGTCATCTTCAACGCGCTGATCATCGTCGCGCTGATTCCGCTGGCGCTGCGGGGGGTGCAGTACCGGCCCGCGGGGGCCGCGCGAATTCTGCGCGACAACCTGCTAGTCTACGGGGCCGGCGGGGTCATCGCGCCGTTCATCGGCATCAAGCTGATCGACCTCGTCCTGGCCGCGCTGGGCCTGCGATGACGGCGTCCTATCGTGCTCGCGAAGGAGCGTGACGTATGCGGCGTCAGATCTATCCGTCGATCATGATGACCATCCTCTCGACCGTGTTGTTCGGATTGATCTACCCGCTCGCGATCACCGGGGTCGCGCAGGTGCTCTTTCCGAAGCAGGCCAACGGCAGCCTCATCGTCGACGGCGGCAGGGTCGCCGGTTCGACCTTGATCGGCCAGCCGTTTTCCGACCCGAAATACTTCTGGGGACGTCTGTCCGCGACGTCGCCCTTTCCATATAGCGCCGCGGCCTCCAGCGGCTCCAACCTGGGGCCGACGAACCAGGCGCTGATCGACGCGGTCAAACAGCGGATCGACGACCTCCGCAAGGCCGACCCGGGCAACGCGGCGCCGATTCCGGTGGACCTTGTAACCGCCTCGGCGAGCGGATTGGATCCTCACATCAGCCCCGCGGCGGCGCGGTATCAGGCCGCCCGCGTCGCGCGGGTACGCCGGCTTCCGCCGGACACGGTCGACCGTCTGATCCGGGAGCATACCGAGGGCCGGCAGTTCGCCATCCTCGGTGAGCCGCGCGTGAATGTGCTAGAGTTGAACCGAGCGCTGGATCAAACGAGGTGACCTTGTATCGGATACGCCGGCGAGGCGGAACGCCCGCGTCCTGAGGCCTTTCTAAAGGAAGCCGAGACCGAAGAGCGCCGGCACCGCCGAGGCAAGCTCCGGATCTTTCTCGGGTACGCCGCCGGCGTCGGCAAGACGTACGCGATGCTGCTTGCGGCCCGCGAGGCGCAGGCCGAGGGGCGGCGCGTCGCGCTCGCCTACGTGGAAATCCATGGGCGGGCCGAGACCGAGGCGCTCGTCGCCGGCTTCACGGTCATCCCCCGCTGGAAGATCGCCTATCGCGGCGTGACGCTCGAGGAGATGGACCTCGACACCGTCCTCAGCGAGCATCCCGACCTTGCCGTCGTCGACGAGCTGGCCCACACCAACGCGCCGGGGTGCCGGCACGCCCGGCGGTCCCAGGACGTCGACGAGCTCCTCGAAGCCGGGATCGACGTCTACACGACGCTCAACGTCCAGCACATCGAGAGCCTCAACGACGTCGTCGCCCAGATCACCGGCATCACCGTCCGCGAAACGGTCCCCGACCAGATCCTCGAGCAGGCGGACGAGGTCGGCCTGGTCGACCTGCCCCCGGACGAGCTGATCCAGCGCCTGCATGAAGGCAAAGTCTACATCCCCGAGCAGGCGAGCCGGGCGATCGACAAGTTCTTCCGCCCCGGCAACCTGACCGCGCTGCGCGAGATCGCGCTCCGGTATCTCGCCGGCCAGGTCGATCATCAGATGCGGGCCTACATGGAGAGCCACGCGATCCCGGGCCCGTGGCCGGCCGGGGAGCGGGTGCTGGTCTGCATCGACGCGGATCCGCTGGCGGAGCGTCTCGTCCGGACGGGTCGGCGCATGGCCACCGGCCTGGACGCCGAGTGGATCGTGCTCCACGTCGAGACGCCCGAGTACGCCACGCTGCCCGAGGCGGCGCGCGATCGTATCGCGCGGACGCTGCGTCTCGCGGAGGAGCTCGGAGCCAGGACGGTCAGCCTGCCCGGGACGAAAGCCTCCGAGGAGATCATCCGGTACGCGCGCGCCCAGAACGTGTCGAAGATTCTGGTCGGGGTGTCGCACCATCCCCGGTGGATCCAGCTGATCCACGGCTCGGTGGTCGACCGCATCATGCGGGCGGCCGGCAACATCGACGTGTACGTGATCAGCGCGGCCCGCGAGCGGCAGCGCGCTTCCGAACCCGCCGCTCCGGAATGGCCGGGGCTCTTCAGCAAACCCTATCTCTACGGCGCGGCGGTCGTCGCCCTGGCCGTCGTCATCGGCGCGCTGGTGCACGGGGTCTGGGCCCAGGCGAACGTGACGATGCTCTTTCTGCTTGCGGTCGTCGTGACCGCGCTGCAGTGGGGGCGCGGCCCCGCGACGCTCGCGGCGGGCGTGAGCCTCGCGGCGTTCGCGTTCTTCTTCGGGCCGCCGTCGTTCACGTATACCATGGCCGACACCCAGTATCTCGTCACCGTGGCGGCGCTGCTCTTCGTCGGTCTCGTGATCGGCACCCTGGCCAGCCGCACGCGTGAGCAGGCCCAGGCGGCGCGCAGCCGCGAAGCGTACATGGCCGCGCTGCACGCCCTGAGCGGAGAGCTCGCCGCGACCAACGACCTCGACGCGATTCTCCAGGCGGTGGGCCGCCACATCGCGGCGACGTTCGGACGCAGTGTCGCGATCTTCCTGCCGAAAGGCGAGACGCTCGAGCCCCGGCTCATGACGCCCGGGTTCCCGCTGACGGAGAACGAACGGGCGGTTGCCGACTGGGTGTTCCGGCGCGGCCACTCGGCCGGGTACGGCACCGACACGGTGCCGGCGGCCGCCGCGCGGTACATGCCGCTCAAGACCGCGCAGCGGATCGTCGGCGTGCTCGGCGTGCAGCCGCCGGCGTCGGGCCCGCGGCTCAATCCCGAGCAGCGCCGGCTCCTCGACGCGTTCGCCAGCCAGGCGGCGCTCGCGATCGAGCGCGTGGAGCTGGCGGAAGAGGCGCGCCGCGGCGACATCGCCCGCGAGACGGAGCGGTTGCAGACCGCGCTCCTGAACTCGATCTCGCACGATCTCCGCACGCCGCTCGCCTCGATCACCGGGGCGCTGACGACGCTCGGCGATCACCCGCCCGCGGACGAGGCCGTGCGCCGCGAACTGCTGCAGAACGCGAGGGAGCAGGCCGAACGGCTGAACCACCTCGTCGGGAGCCTGCTCGACATGAACCGGCTCGAGGCCGGGACGCTGCGGCTCCGCATGGAGCCCGGCGACGTGGAGGACCTGATCGGCGCGGCGATCGCGCAGCTCGGCGACACGGCGCAGCACCGTGACATCCGGGTCTCGGTCGACCCGAAACTGCCGCTCGTGCCGATGGACTTCGCGCTCATCACCCAGGCGCTCGTCAACGTGCTCGACAACGCGCTGCGCTACTCGCCGCCGGACGCTCCCATCGAGGCCGGCGCGCGTCTCGTGGGAAACGAGGTGCAGATCCGCGTCGAGGACCGCGGGCCCGGCGTGCCGCCCGGCGACGTCACGCGCATCTTCGACAAGTTCTACCGCATCCAGCACGACGGCGCGGGGCACGGCGCGGGTCTCGGCCTCGCGATCAGCCACGGCATCATTGACGCGCACGGGGGCCGGATCTGGGCGGCCAACCGCCCCGACGGCGGCGCCATCGTCGCCTTCGCGCTGCCGGTTCGGCCGCCGGAACCTTCCGGAGGTCTGTCCCCGCAAGCGGAAGACTCACACTCGCGCGGGCCAAGCGGGCGGACGGCCGGCGGGGATCGCGCGTCGCAATGGGCGACACCGGGCCGCGCGTCCTAGTCGTCGACGACGAGCTCGCGATCCGCCGGTTCCTGCGGGCGTCGCTGTCGGCGCAGGGGTACCAGATGTTCGAGGCCCCGTCCGCGCGCGAGGGGCTGGACGCGGCGGCGACCGTGCGTCCGGATCTCATCATTCTCGATCTCGGCCTGCCGGATCTCGACGGCGTGGAGGTCACGCGGCGGCTTCGCGAATGGTCGAAGGTGCCGGTGCTGATCCTGTCTGTGCGTGGGCGGGACGAAGAGAAGATCGCGGCACTCGACGCCGGCGCGGACGACTACCTGACGAAGCCGTTCAGCATCGGTGAACTGCTGGCCCGGATGCGCGTCGCCATGCGGCATGTCGCGCAGCCGGCCGACGAGCCGGTCGTGACCGCGGGCGACCTGACGGTCGACGTGGCGCGCCGCCTCGTCACGGTCGGCGAACGCGAGATCACCCTGACGCCCGTCGAGTACACGCTGCTCAAGACCCTGGCGCTCCACGCGGGACGTGTGATGACCCACGGCCAGCTGCTCCGCGAGGTGTGGGGGCCGGGCTACAATCAGGGCGGCAACCTGCTCCGCGTCAATATCAGCAAGCTCCGCCACAAGGTCGAACCGGACCCGGCCCGGCCGCACTACATCGTGACCGAGCCCGGCGTCGGCTACCGGCTGCGGATGGCGACCTGATCGTCGCCGGCCGACCCATGGCCGGCCGCTTACTTTTTCGGGTCGAGCTTCAACGCCGCGGAGTTGATGCAGTAGCGGAGTCCGGTCGGCACCGGGCCATCGTCGAATACATGCCCGAGGTGGGCGTCGCAGCGCGCGCACAACACTTCGGTCCGGATCATGCCGTGGCTCCGGTCGGTCTCCTCCGCAATCGCGGCGTCCTGGGCCGGACGTGTGAAGCTCGGCCATCCGCATCCCGCGTCGAACTTGGCGTCCGACTCGAAGAGCTCCGCACCGCAGCACACGCACCGGTAGGTGCCGGGCGTCGTCGTCTTCTCGTACTCGCCGCTGAACGGCCGCTCCGTCGCTTTGCGCCGCGTGACGGCGTACTGCTCCGGGCTCAGCAGCCGGCGCCATTCCGCGTCGCTCTTTGTCACCCTCTCGGAGGCGGGACCTCCCCTGTCTGACGCAGGACCTCCGGCCGCGTCTGAGCCTGCGGCGCGGACCAAAGATGCGCCTCCTGCGGGCGCGTCTGAGCCTGCGGCGCGGGCCAAAGATGCGTCTCCTGCCTTCTCGCCTTGCTGTGCCATCGAGGCTCCCTCACCTATGCTTCAACCGAAGTTTCTGTCGCTTCCACGATATCTCCGCGGCGGATTGTCCGCAAGCCGGCCGCCGGCCGCGGCGTCCGGTCTTCACAACTTCCCGCTCAAGTTCCCCGGTCTTGGGCATCACAACACACAAGACTCGGGGCACGTTGCGGTAAGGGCGGCCGACGAAATCCCGAGACACCGGCCGCCTGAGAGGATGTTTCATATCATGCCGCGTCTTGCGGGGCAGGGGGAGCCGCAGCGCGTCGCGGAGACGCAGGAAATTCACCGGGACGCGAACGTCGAACTGCGCGCGACGCTGATGGCGCGCTTGGTGGCCGTCAGCGAAACCCTGCGCGGAAGTGCGTCGACGGAGGCCGCCGCCGCGGCGGTCGGACGGGCCCTGCTCATGTTGACCGGTGCGGCGCGCAGCGCCGTCTTTCTCCGCTCGCAGAACGGCATCGTCACGTGTCCCTGGTCGCACAACCTGTCGGAAGAATACGTCGCGCGGCTGCGGACGCCGGACGGCGCCAATCCCTGGGCGCATCTCTCCCGCCATCCCGAACTCGCGTGCATGGACCTGCCGGCGCGCGGCCGCATCAAGGCCGCCGTGCCCGCGATCGTCGAAGACGTTCGAACGCTGCCGGCCGGCAACGAGATCCGCCGCGCCGCGGAGCGCGAGCGCATCCGCGCGTTCTGCTCGTGGCCGCTCAGCCGCGGCGGGCGCGTGTTCGCAGCGGTCGCGTACTATTTCGAGGCGCCGCACGCGTGCGCGGCCGCCGAGCGCGAGGTCGTCCTGGCTTTTGCGCTGCAGGCGACCGCGACACTCGAGCAGGCGATCGCCGCGGAGGCGCGCGGGGAGGGGGCCGCGGAAGCCGAGGCCGCCGGGGCCGAGGCGGAGGCCCGGCTCGAGATCGAGGCGGCTCGACTCGCGGCGCTGCAGCGCGCGCTGGATGCCGAAAGCGCGCGTCTCTCCGCGGAGCGAACGGAGCTCGCGGTGGAGGACGAGCGGCTCGGCGGCGCGCGGCGTGAGCTCGACGCCGACCGCGAACGGCTGGTCGAGACGCGGCGCGCACTCGAGAACGAATCCGAGCGGTTTGCCGCCACGCGCGGCGAGTTGGAGGCGGACCGGAAGCGGCTCTCGGACCTCCGTCGCGAGGCGGAGGCGGAGCAGGCGCGGCTGGAGGCGTTCCGCCGCGAACTCGACCTGGAGCGGTACCAGATCGACCGGCTCCGCGAGGAGATGGACGGCGCGCGCAAGCTGCTCACGAAGGATCAGGCGGAGCTCGATGCTGCGCGTGCGGATGTCACCAAGCACCGGACGGAGCTCGAGGCCAAGCGTGCGGCCATCGCCAACGACCGGGCGGATCTCGACGCGGATCGCGCCGGGGTCGTCAAGGCGCGGGCGGATATCGAGGTCGAGCAGGCGCACGCTGCCGAGGACCGAGTGGATCTCGACGCGCGGCAGGCGGCCGTCGCCAAAGCCGGGGCCGATCTCGAGGCCGGGCAGGCGGCCGTCACCAAAGCCCGGGCCGAGCTCGAGGTCGAGCAGGCGGCCGTCACCAAAGCCCGAGCCGAGCTCGAGGCCGGGCAGGCGGCCGTCACCAAAGCCCGAGCCGAGCTCGAGGCCGAGCAGGCGGCCGTCACCAAAGCCCGAGCCGATCTCGAGGTCGAGCGCGCCAAGCTCACCGAGGCTCGGCGGGCGTTGGAGGCCGAGCGGCTGCGGTCTGCGGAGTCCACAGGGGCCGCGCCCGACAGCGACGCGGCGGAGCGCGCGCGGGCCGCCGCCGAGCTGGAGCAGGAGAAGAACCGCCTGATCGAGGCGCACGGCGAGCTCACGGCCGCGGAAACCGAGCTGGCCCGGACGAGGGCCGCACTGGAAGCCGAGACCGCGCGGCTCGCGGAGGCGCGGCGAGAACTCGAAGGGGATCGCGCGCGTCTCACGGAGGTCCAGCGTGTCGTCGAGGAGGATCGGGCACGTCTCTCGGACGTCCAGCGGGCGCTTGAGACAGACCGCGCGCAGTTGGCGGAGATGCGGGCGGCCTTCGACGCGTCCAGCGCACGGCTCGCCGACGCGCAACGAGGGTTCGGGGTCGAGCGGGAACGCCTCGCGGACGTCTGCCGCGCGCTCGACGGCGAGAAAGCTGAGCTGAAGGCCGCTCAGGGCGGCCTCACCGCGGAGTGCGCGCGCCTATCGGCCGCCGTCGCCGCGCTCACCGACCCGGCGCCTGCCTACTCCCCGGCCGTTGCCGGGCCGGCGACCGAGGCCGCGCGGCCTGTCCGCACCGCCCCGTCCGGCCCGGCGAATGGCAAGCAGGGCCCCACCAAAGACGTCAGAGCGGGGAAGCCTGTCGTGCCGCCGGTTCCGTCCGCGCCTTCGTCACAACTCCCGAGCGCTACCGGCGGACCTGCCGCCGGTCCTCAGCCGGGACCGGTCAACTCGGTCATCGGCCGGCAGACGACGCCGGAGAAGTATCGCGAGCGTCTCGCCGGATGGGCCGAGGTCGCTGCGAAGGCGCTCGGCTGCAAAGAGCCCGAGGTGCTCGACCTGCGCCGGGCCGCGCTGCTTCAGGGGGTCTCCGCGCCCGCCGGAGGCGCCTTGCCCCGGGGCGTCGCGGTGATCCTCAAGCACCGCGAGGAGCGCTGGGACGGGACGGGGACGCCCGACCATCTGAAAGAGGACGCGATCCCGCTCGGCGCGCGGATTCTCGCCGTGGCCACCGCCTACGCGGACATGGTCACCGGCGGGCCCGGCTCCCCGATGCTCTACTACCTGGACGCGAAAGCGCATCTGCGGCGGAACGCCGGCGCCGCGTTCGATCCAAAGATCGTGGAGGTGTTCTGCCGCGTCGTCGATCGCGGCTGACGTTCGAGCAGGCATTCCCCGATCCTCCATGGAAACCGGCGAGGCATCATGGCGCCGCTCCTCTCCATCGAAGGGGTGACCAAGGAGTTTCTGGTTCGCGGGACGCGGATCGCGGCGCTCGATGCGATCAGCCTTGCCGTCGATGAGCGCGAGTTCGTCACCGTCATCGGTCCCTCCGGCTGCGGCAAATCCACCCTGCTCAACCTCGTGGTCGGCCTCGCGGCGCCCACCGCCGGCCGCATTGTCTTTCGCGGCCGCCCGATCGCCGGGATTACGCCGGCGATCGGCTACGTCACCCAGCGCGACAATCTGCTGCCGTGGCGAACGCTGGTCGGGAACGTCGAGATCGCGCTCGAGATCCGAGGCGTGGCCCGCGGCGAGCGCCGCCGGCGCGCCGCGGGCCTCATCGCCCAGGTCGGGCTGGCCGGCTTCGAGTCGCACTATCCCCACGAGCTCTCCGGCGGGATGCGCCAGCGCGCCAACATCGTGCGCACGCTGATCTACGAGCCGGACCTGATTCTGATGGACGAGCCGTTCGGCCCGCTCGACGCGCAGACCCGGATCGTCCTGCAGGACCAGCTTCTCCGGCTGTGGGCCTCCACCGCCAAGACGATCATCTTCATCACGCACGACCTCGTCGAGGCGGTGGCGCTCGCCGACCGCGTCGTCGTCATGAGCTCGCGTCCCGGGCGGATCAAGTGCGTGGCGGACGTGCCGATTCCGCGGCCGCGGGACCTCTACCGAATTCACGAGCACCCCGGCTTCGCGCCGGTCTACGGCGCGCTGTGGAACGAGCTGCGGCCCGAAGTGACGGTCGCGCAGGCCTGAGAGGAGGGATCGCGATGGTCCGGCGGGTGGCGGGGGCGTTTCTCGTCCTGGTGTGCGGGCTGCTGCTCGTCCCGGGCGCCGCATCACCGCAAGGCCTCAAGAAGATCAGCATCACGATGCCGGTCACGGCCCTCTCCATGCTGCCGGTCTATCTCGCCAAGGCGAACGGCTACTTCGCCGCCGGTGGCCTTGACGTGGAGATGATCATGACCAGCGGCGCGGGGCCCGACGTGAAGGCGCTGATCTCCGGGGACGTGGACTTCGCGTTCACGCCCGGCGACAACGTCATGCTGGCGTACCAGGAAGGCAAGCGCGTGGTGATCGTGATGAACGGCTTCCGCCGGCTGCTGATCAACTGGGCGATGCGGACCGACGTGGCGCGCGCCCACGGCATCACCGAGGCGACGCCGCTCGCGCAGAAGATCAAGGCCCTCAAGGGACTCACGATCGGCGTCACGCAGGCCGGCGCGCTGACCGCACACCTCGCGACGTTCGTCGTGCGCCGCGCCGGCTACTCGCCGCAGCAGGACGTGACGCTGGTCCCGATCGGCGCCGGCCCGACTTGGCTCGCGGCCCTGCAGAACCACAAGGTGGACGTGGCCCTCACGGCCACGCCGGTCCCCGAAACCGCGATCAGCCAGGGCTACGCGATGATGTTCATCAACAACGCCAAGGGCGAGGACCCGTCGGTGCCGGAGTTCCTGATGGAGTGCCTGATCACGCGCCCCGACGTGGTGCAGAAGAACCCCGATCTCGTCCGCCGGATGGCCCGGGCCCTCATGCAGTCCAACATCTGGGCGCTGCGCCACCAGCCCCAGGAGATCGCCGACGCGGTCAAGCCGTTCCTCGGCCAGACGCCCCCCGCGGTGCTGCTCGCCGGCGTCGAGTCGACCCTGCCGGCCCTCAGCCGCGACGGGCGGGCGACGGAACGCGCCGTGCAGATCACGCAGGACGTCCTCCAGCAGGCCGGGATCCTCAAGACCCGTCCGGCGTACGCGGACGTCGTGGACAACGACTTCCTGCGATGACCCGCGGGCGGCTCCTCGCCTACCGCGCGCTCTTCGGCCTGGCGCTGCTCGCGGCGTGGCAGGCCGCGTCCGGGCGGCTGATCGATCCGTTCTGGATCTCGAGCCCCGACAAGGTCGGCGCGTTTCTGTGGCAGCTGATCCGCGACGGCTCGATCTGGGGCCACCTGTCGGTGACGCTCTACGAGACCGCGACCGGCTTCGTCATCGGCGCCGCGGCCGGGATCGCGACCGGTTTCCTCCTCGCCCCCCAGCGCACGCTCGCGCAGATCCTGGATCCGTACATCGTGGCGTTCAACGGCGTTCCGCGGATCGCGCTCGCGCCGCTGTTCATCATCTGGTTCGGCATCGGCCCGAACTCCAAGGTCGTGCTCGTCGTGACCGTGGTGTTCTTCCTGACCTTCTTCAACACGTACTCCGGCGTGCGCGGCGTGGAGCACGAGTACGTCAACGTGCTGCGCATCATGGGCGCGAGCCCGCGGCAGATCCTCTGGAAGGTCACCGTGCCCGCGACGGTACCCTGGATCACGACCGGCCTCAAGATCAGCGTGCCCTACGCGATCGTCGCGGCCATCGTAGGGGAGTTCATCGCGGCGAGCCGCGGCCTCGGGTATCTCATCAACTACTACACCGGTCTGTTCTCGACGACCGGCGCGCTTGCGGGAATCATCATTGTAGCGTTGATCGTCGTACTGTCCAGCGAGGCGATCAACTGGGCGGAGGCGTATCTTCTCCGCTGGCGCCCCACCGCGGAGACGCGTCCGGCAGCAGGCGCCGCAGCCGCCGGAGGTCCTGTGTCAGCCGCCGAAGGTCCTGCCCGCGGACCCGCCGCGGGCCACGATCTCATCTAGGCACGAGGCGGGGAGCGCGAAGTCTATTCACCAGGAGGCAGGTCATGCCCGACACGCCAGAAGTCGCGACACCATCCGCGGCACCACAGCCATCCTCGACGCCTTCCGCGGCGGCACTGACGCCGCTCGAACAGCAGGCGCTCGAACACATCTGGATCCACACCGCGCGGTGGCTCGATCTCGCCGAGCGCGACGGCCTGCGTGTGCTGGTCCGCGGCAAGGGCTGCAACCTGTGGGACGCGCGCGGCCGCCAGTATCTCGACAGCCTCGCGGGACTCTACGTGGTGAACGTGGGGCACGGCCGGGCGGAGATCGGCGAAGCCATGGCCCGCCAGGCCGGGGAGCTCGCCTACGTCTCGGCCGCCTCCTACACGAGCCTGCCGGCGGTGCAGCTGGGGGACGTGCTGGCGGGGCTGACGCCGGGCGATCTCAACCGGTTCTTCTTCTGCTCCGGGGGATCGGAAGCGGTCGAGACCGCGATGAAGATCGCCAAGCAGATCCAGGCGATGCGGGGCTTCCCGAAGCGGTACAAGATCATCGCGCGGGTCGGCGGCTACCACGGGGCGACGTTCGGCGCCCTGAGCATCACGTCGTCGCGCAACGAGACCTACTTCGGGCCGTTCATGCACGGCGTGTCGTTCGTGCCCTCGCCGGACCGCTATCGCGCGCGGTTCGGCCTCGGCGGCGAAGCCGAGGACCTGGCGTGCGCGGACGCCATTGACTACGAGATCCGCGCGCAGGGACCGGAGACGGTCGCCGCCGTGATCGGCGAGCCGGTGTCGGCCGCCAACGCCACGCACGTGCCGTCTCCCCGGTACTGGCAGCGCGTGCGGGAGATCTGCGACAGGCACGGTGTGCTCTTGATTCTCGACGAGGTCATCAACGGCTTCGGCCGCACGGGCACGATGTTTGCGACCGAGCAGTTCGGCATCGCGCCGGACCTCATGACCATGGCCAAGGGGCTGTCGTCGGGCTACGCGCCGATCGGCGCGGTGGCCGTCACCGACCGTCTCTACACAGAGTTCAAGCAGAAGGACGTCGGCTTGGCGCACCTCCTGACGTTCGGCGGACAGGCGGTGTCGTGCGCGGCGGCGCTGGCGAACCTCGACATCATCCGCCGCGAGGATCTACCGCGCCGGTGCGCGGAACAGAGCGGGTATCTCGACGCGCAGCTGCGGCGCCTCGGTGCCCATCCGACGGTCGGCGACGTGCGCGGCATCGGCCTGCTCTACGCGGTGGAGCTCGTCCAGAACAAGGAGACGAAGGAGCCGTTCGGCTGGGGCCCGGCCGCGGCCGCGCATCCGTTCAGCCGGCGCCTCATGGCGGCGATGGATGAGCGCGGGCTGTTTGGGCGCGTGTTCATGTCAATCCAGATCTCCCCGCCGCTGATCATCACCCGCGAGGAAATCGACCGCATGGTGTCGATCATCGACGAGAGCCTGACCGTGACGGAGCGTGAGTTCGGCTTCGCCTAAACGGTCCGCCGGACGCTACGCCGGCCGGTAGCGGCCGACAATCCGCCGCACCTCGTCGAGCGGCATCGCCTCGACGGTGCCGTGGAGCCCCGTCATGGTTTCCGCCGCGGTCAGGGCGTTCAGGATCGACTCCTCGGTGGCCTCCGCCACGGCCTCGAAGAACGGGTCGATGTGCTCGTGCGGGATCATCGCGAGCGCGTACGGCTTCGTCGGCGGCGCCGCAAGCTCGTTCCCGGTCGCGAACGCGAGGAACAGGTCGCCGCTCGTATTGAACCCGTGGCCCCCGACGCGCGCCAGGCCGACCGTCGCGCGGCGCGCCAAGCGGGTGCACTGGATCGGAAGGAGCGGCGCGTCCGTGGCGACGATCACGATAATCGAGCCTTTCGGCTCGGGGCCGCCGCGACTCGTCTCGATCTCGCGTCCCACCGGCACGCCGTCGACGCGCAGGTGCGGCATCCGGCCGTAGTTCGCCTGCACCAGCACCCCGACGGCGTAGCGGCCGCCGAGCACCTCGACGACGCGCGACGAGGTGCCGATGCCGCCTTTGAAGCCGTGACACCGCATGCCCGTCCCGCCGCCCACGTTGCCCTCCGGCACCGGGCCGCCCGCGGCCGCCGCCAGCGCCTCATAGACGTGCTCGCGCGTTACAGGGAACGCGTCGATGTCGTTGAGGAAGCCGTCGTACGTCTCCGAGACGACGGGCAGATGGAACCGGTGGCTGTAGCCGTGCTCCACGGCGTAGCCGATCAGCGCGTCTCGGACGATGCCGACGGCGTAGGTGTTGGTGATGGCGATCGGCGAGCCCAGCAGCCCGGATTCTTCCAGCCACGGCAGCCCCGTCATCTCGCCGTTTCCATTGAACGAAAAGGCCCCGGCGAACGCGTAGTTGCTCCAGATCGCGCCGCTGCGGGGCACGATCACGGTGACCCCGGTGCGCGTCACGTGGGGCGCGTCGGCTATCAAGGTGCGGTGGCCGACCAGCACGCCGCCCACATCGGTGATGCCGTTGAGCGGCCCGGTGGGCAGTCGCCCGATCGTGACGCCGAGGTCTCGCACACGCGCGCGTCCCATACCGATCCCTCCAGTCAAGGCGGGTGAATCGAGCGGATTCGATACGTGCTTCGTGTTCGACGCGGGGGTCTCCCCAACCGTCCGGCGAGCGTCCCTAGGAACGCCGGGTGTTTGCGGAATGTTGCCCCGCCTTGGAGCCGTTGATATAAGATAGCGAGAACGGCCGCCGCGCGCGCGGCGCGCCGGCCCGAGCGTGGCGGGCGATCGAACCCGGCGGATGGTGATCGATGCGGATTGACCGGCTGCTCCACGGACGTCTGTACTACGGATGGATCGTCGCCGGCGTGACGTTTCTCACGCTGCTTGCGGCCGCCGGCGTGCGGTCGACGCCGGGCGTCCTGATCGTCCCGCTCGAGCACGAGTTCGGCTGGAACCGCGAGGTCGTCCCGGCGGCGGTGTCGATCAGTCTGCTCCTGTACGGTTTCTCCGGGCCCTTTGCCGCGGCGCTGATGGACCGGTTCGGCGTGCGGCGGATCGTGCTGTTCTCGCTCGTCTCTGTGGCGGCCGGCGTGGGCCTCACGACGGTCATGCGCAACTCCTGGCAGCTCGATCTGCTGTGGGGCCTGGTCGTCGGTCTCGGCACCGGGTCGATGGCCATGACCCTCGGCGCCTACATCGCGACCCGGTGGTTCGTGGAGCGCCGCGGACTGGTTATGGGCCTGTTCAGCGCGAGCAGCGCGACCGGTCAGCTCATCTTTCTGCCGCTGCTGGCCTCGCTCGTGGTGCTGCACGGCTGGCGCGCCGCGTCCATCACCGTGTCGGCGGTCGCGCTCGCGATGATCCCGATCGCCGCGCTGTTGATGCGCAACGATCCGGCGGAGATCGGCCTCCGTCCGTTCGGCGCGCCCGCCGGCGCCGGCCCCGTCCCGGACGTGCCGCGATTCGCGGCGGCGGAGCAGGGGCCGGCCCAGGCGGCCGCGGAGGCGCCGCGCGCGGTCCGGCCCATCAATCCGGCGGTCGCGGCCGTCAGGGCGCTCACGGACAGCATGGGGGTGCGCAATTTCTGGCTGCTCGCCGGGTCGTTCTTCGTATGCGGCGCCAGCACGAACGGCCTGATCGGCACGCATCTCATTCCCGCGTCGATGGAGCACGGCATTCCGGAGGTGACGGCCGCCGGCATGCTCGCGACGATCGGCGTGTTCGATCTCATCGGCACCGTGTGCTCCGGCTGGTTGACCGACCGCTGGGACAGCCGGTACCTGCTGTGCTGGTACTACGGGCTGCGCGGGTTATCGCTGCTGTTCCTCCCCTATGCGCTGGGAACGTCGTTCGCTCCCATGGCCGCGTTCGCCGTCTTCTACGGGCTCGACTGGGTGGCCACGGTGCCGCCCACCGTGCGGTTGACGGCGGACATCTTTGGCAGGCAGCGCGTCGGCGTCGTGTTCGGATGGATCTTTGCGTCGCACCAGCTCGGCGCGGCGACCGCCGCGTTCGGCGCGGGGGCGCTGCGCACGTGGTTTGGCACCTATCAGGGCGCCTTCATGGGCGCCGGGCTGCTCTGCCTGATCGCGTCGGGATTGGTGATGCGCATCACGTCGCCGTCCCGGGGTGTGACGGCGCCGCTGCGGCCGGCTGAGGCGGGGGCGGTATAAACCGGCCGCAGGGCCCGCGGGTTCGCGCCCTCCCCGCCGCGACGGCCGCGCCCCCCGTGTTCGGTGCAGGGCGGCCGGCCGCGGCACTTGCCGTCATCGCCCTCTGCGTGCTGCTCGGGCGGCTCCCCGTCGTATCGGCGCACGCTGTTCTCCTCCGCGCAGAGCCTACAGATTTGTGCCTCCTGCCGGGCGGCGAGAGCCTGCCGTCCGATTCACCGATCTGTCGCGCGGGCGCGGTGCTGTCGCAGCCGCCGCGCGCGGTGCGTCTGGTCTTCAACGAGCCGGTGCAGCCGATCGGCCGGGGTCTGCGCGTCATCGGACCGGACGGGCGGCGTGTGGACCAGGGGCCGGTCGGCGTCGCCGGCGCCACGGTGGCGGTGAACGTGGACGCGCGCGCGCCCGGAACCTACCGGGTCGTCTGGTCCGTGATTTCTCCCGACACGCATCCCGACTTTGGCACGATGGCCTTCAGCGTGCTGCGTCCAGGCGGTGTGCTCGCGGAAGGAACGCCGGCCGGCGGAGGCGCCGCCGTTTGGGGAACTATCCTTGGAGCGCTTGCGCATCTCTTGCATTTTGCCGGTTACGCGCTCGGGTTCGGAACCCTTGCGGCGGTGTGGCTCGCGGGCCGGGCCGATCCGCCATCCCGCGTCTCCGGCGCGCCGGAGCTTCTGTGGCGTCTCACCGGTGTCGGCATCGCGCTGCTGCTGTTTGCCGAGCCGATCGGGTTTGCGGCGGAGTCCGTCGCCCTCGGCGCGGCGGGAGGCGGTGCCGACCCCGCGGTCGTCGGAGCCGTGCTCGATTCGAGTTTCGGCCGCGTGCTCGCGCAGCGCCTCGCGGCCGCGATTTTGTTATGGGTCCTCGCGGGGGCGCTCCAAAGCGGCGCGCTGCGCGCCGCCTGGACGGTGCCGCTGCTCGGCGCCGGGCTCGCGTTTATCGACGGGCAGGCCGCGCACGCGAGCGCCGTGCGCCCGGTCTGGTGGGGCCTAGGGATCAACGCCGTTCACGTGGGCGCGATGGGACTGTGGGGCGGCACCCTGGCGTTGGCCCTGCTGTCCCGTCCCGCGGCCGCGAGCCGGCCGCCAACCGTGACGGTGCGGCCGGTGGCTTCGGTGGGGCGGCTCGCGCTGGCCGCCGGTATTGCCGCCGTCGCGAGCGGGGTCGTGATGGCGTTCCAGCACCTGGCCGGGTTCCGGGATTTTGTCGCGAATCCGTACGGGCGGACGCTTGCGGTGAAGATCTGCGCGGTTGCGGCGGCGGCGGGACTGGGATGGTTCGGCGTCCGCCGGCAGACGGCGCGGCGGCTCCTCACGTGGGAGGCGGCGGCGATGCTGGTGGTCTTCGCCCTGGCGGGAATACTGGTGCTGCTGCGGCCGCCCGTACCGTGAGCGTGCCCGCGCGCATGTGGGGGTGGCCGTCGTGCGGTTGATCGTCAGCCTGGCCGGAATATGCCTGATCGTCTCGATGCTCTGGGACGCCTTCGAAACCGTCGTCCTGCCGAGACGGGTGTCCCGCCGCGTCCGCGTGGCTTTCTACATTGGGTACCTGTGGCGCGCGTGGGTCGGGATCGTCGGCCGCATACAGCGAAGAAGCCGGCGCGAAGCCTACCTCGCGTATTTCGGACCCCTCGTGACGCTGAGCCTGCTGGCCGTGTGGGCCCTGGGTCTGATCCTCGGGTTCGCGATGCTGCACTGGGGCCTCGGCTCGCAAATGAGCGCGCCGGAAAGCCATCCCGGGTTCGGTACGGACGTGTACCTCAGCGGGACGACATTCTTCACGCTGGGGCTCGGGGATGTCGTGCCGAAGTCCGTGCCCGCGCGGATTGTCCTCGTGGTGGAGGGCGGAGTCGGATTTTCGTTCCTGGCCTTGATCATTTCGTACCTGCCGGTAATCTACCAGGCGTTCTCCCGCCGGGAGTCGCGGATCTCGGTTCTCGATGCCTGGGCCGGGTCTCCGCCGAGCGCCGGGGAACTGCTGCGGCGCGCCGGGGGCGACCGCGCGCTGCTCGAGCCGTTCCTGCGCGAGTGGGAGGGATGGGCGGCCGAGTTGCTCGAGAGCCATATCTCGTACCCGGTGCTGGTGTACTTTCGGTCCCAGCACGACAACGAATCCTGGCTCTCCGCGCTGACGGCGATCCTGGACACGTGCGCGCTGGTCATCGGCGCGGTCGAAGGAGCGCCGCGGCGGGTGGCGGAGCTCACCTTCGCCATGGCGCGCCACGCCGTCGTCGACATCAGCATCATGTTCAACCAGCCGCCCGATCCGCCGCGGCAGGACCGCCTGCCGGAGGCCGACCGGGCCGCGCTCACGGCGATGCTGCGGGTCAACGGGTGCAAGCTCCGCGATGACGCGGAGGCGACGGCGCGCGTCGACGAACTGCGCCGGATGTACGAGCCGTACGTCAACGCGCTCTCGCGCCGCCTCGCGATGCCGCTGCCGGCCTGGCTCGGGGTGCAGGGTGCGCGCGACAATTGGCAGAAGAGCAGGTGGCGGTGATCGTCCTGGCCTCCGCTTCGCCGAGGCGCGCCGAACTGCTGGCGTCGGCGGGGCTGCCGTTCGTCGTCGTTCCAAGCAGCGTCGTTGAGGAACGCCTGCCCGATGAGCCGCCGGACGCCTTCGTCCGCCGGCTGGCCGCGGCGAAGGCGCGAGACGTCGCCGCCGCGCGGTCCCGCTCCACGCGGGACTTCGTGCTCGCGGCGGACACGGACGTCGTGCTCGACGGCGACGTCCTCGGCAAGCCGCGCGACGAGGACGACGCACGGGCGATGCTCGCGCGGCTGTCCGGACGCGTCCACGACGTGGTGACGGGATACGAAGTGTACGATGCCGCGGCCGGCCGGGCGGACGGCGCCGTCGTGCGAACGCGCGTGGAGTTCGCGGCGCTCGGCCGCGGAGAGATCGACGCCTACGTGGCGACGGGCGAGCCGATGGGCAAGGCGGGCGGATACGCGATCCAGGGGAGGGCGGCGGGAATGATCCGGCGGATCGAAGGATCCTACACGAACGTCGTGGGGCTTCCACTTCGCGAGGTGCTGGAGACGCTGGCGCGGATGGGAGCGCTGTGACGGCCGCGCAGCCGCATGCGGCAGGTGCGGCGCGGACGGTCCCGGTGCTCATCGCGTCGTACCTCGAACCCGAGCTCGTCGAACGGATTCGCGCCGTCCCGGGCGTCGAGGTGATGTACGAGCCGGATCTGCTTGCGAAACCCACCTATCAAGGACAGCACCACGGGCAGCCCTTTTCGCGGGGCGCGCAGGATGAGGCGCGGTGGCGCGCGCTGCTCGCGCGCGCGGAAGTCCTCTTCGACTTCGACTTCACGAATCTCGACCGCATCCCGGCGCTCGCGCCGCGCGTCCGCTGGATCCAGGCGTCGAGCGCCGGCATCGGCGAGATGCTGGTCCGTACCCGGCTGATCGACTCCCCGATCGCTTTTACGACGGCGGCCGGCGTCCACGCGAGCGCGCTCGCCGAATTCTGCGTCATGGGGATGCTCGTCTTCGTCAAGGACCTCTTCCGCTTGAAGGCCGAACAGGCCGCGCATCACTGGGAACGCTACTGCGCCCGCGAGGTGCGCGGCATGACGCTCGGCATCATCGGTCTCGGCAGCGTGGGCCGGGAGGTCGCGCGCATGGGCCACGCGCTCGGCATGCGGGTCATCGGGACGAAGCGCACCATCCCGCCGGACGGCGTGCCGCACGTCGAGCGCGTCCTCCCCCCGGACCGGACCGAGGAGGTCGTGCGGGAGGCGGACGTTCTCGTCCTCATCGTGCCGCAGACGTCCGGGACGCGCCGGCTGTTGGGCGAGCAGGAACTGCGGAGCATGAAGCGGGGCGCGATTCTCGTCAACATCGCCCGCGGCGCGATCGTCGACGAGCGGGCGATGATCGCGGCGCTGCACGACGGACACCTGGGCGGCGCGGTGCTCGATGTGTTCGCCAAGGAGCCGCTGCCCGAGGACAGCACGTTATGGGATCTGCCCAACGTGATCGTGAGCCCGCACTCGGCCAGCACCGTTCCGGGCGAGAACTCCCGGCTGACCGACCTGTTTTGCGAGAATCTGCGCCGCTATCGGGAGGACAGGCCCCTACTCAACCTCTTTGACCGGGAGCGGCTGTATTGAGCGGGGCCGGAGGTCCGGGCCGCCCGCCCGAACCACCGGCCCATGACGCCTTACAGGACCGGGACCTGAAGCGTTTCTTCGACGCTCGAGGTTCCCACCGCGCCGGCCGGCAGGTTGACGTTACCGCCGTGGATCAAAGCGCCCGCCGCGAGTCCCACCGGACCGAGGAGGATCGCGCCGGTCAGGCTCGTCGCCCCCGCGGCGCCGACATCTCCGACCTGCCTGACCGAGCTGGGAGTCACGTCCAGCGGGGCCAACCGCACCGGCCTTCCATCCACCGCGTTGGCCTGGATGTAGGCGATGTGCACCCGCGCGTTCTTGCCGAAGATGCCGGGTTTGGAGACGTCCGTCACGATGCCTTGGGCCGGCGTCCCCTGCCTGAATGCCACCGCCCGTCCGATCAGAACGTCCGTGGCGACCGTGAACTTGACCGCGGCGCCCTCGGTGACGGTGCTGGAATCGACCGGGGTCTCGAACCGGAGCAGCACTTTCGTCCCGGCCGGAACCGTGAGGACGGACGCGGCGTGGGCGGGCACCAGGGCGAGGGCGGTGACGAGAATCGCGACGACGGAAATGCCAATGCGCATAGGCGGCCTCCTTTTTGTCGTTCGTGAGTTCGACGTAAGGTCCGTTCGGTAGTTCCGCGAGTGAGGCAGCGCCGGCCGGGTCCTGAGCCTGCGGCTCGAGCCGCAGCGTACCGGCCATGATGAGCCGGGAGAGTGATTCGCCGTCCGCACGGGGATTCCCGCCCACCGCGAGCGAGCGTGGCGGCTCACGCGGTGGCCGCCGAGACGTCCGTACCCGTGTCGGGGACAATCGCGTGAAAAACCCATCAAAATAAGGGCTCGAACGCGTAACTCCTGAAGGAAACCACTCAAGCCCCACGAACCCCTATGGGCCGAGTGCAACGACGACAAATGGGAGGGAGACATGACGAAGGCTCAGTTCACGGCGAGGCTCGCCGACAAACTCAAACTAAAGAAGGCCGAGACCGGCCGGATTGTCGACGAGTTCACCGATCTGATTATCGGCACGATGAAGAAAGGCGACCGGGTCCGGTTCCCCGGGTTCGGGACGTTCAAGATCTCCAAGCGGAAGGCGCGAGTCGCCCGCAACCCCCAGACCGGCGAGCCGGTGAAGGTGCCGGCGCGGACCGTTCCAAGGTTTACGGCTGCCAAGGAACTCAAGGAGGCCGTGAAGCGCGCGTAGCTCGCGTACGGTAGGAATCATTTCGGGCCCGCGGGGCGCACGCCCCGCGGGCCCCTGTGTCTGTTAAGGGGCATCCTGGCGCTTTGGCGGGAGACCTGCTACTATATACTGCCGGTGGTAATTAAAGCACGGTCATAACGAACTCGAGCCGCGACGCTCGGGGGAGACGGAATCCTCGCGCCTCGCCCACCGCCTTCGGCTCCGGTGGAGGCAACTGTCACCGATGCAGATCAACCGAATGAAGCTGCTCGTCGGCGGTGTGCAGCTTCGCGACGGCGTCTCGACGATTACCGACATCCTGGGGCGCCTGCTGACCCGATCCGGGCTCCACGTTTGGGCCGTAGAACGCGGATTTGCCTCGACGATCTACGGCGCGCACCAATACGACCCGCTCGTCATCTCGACCGAACCCCCGGTCTCCTGGGGCGACGCGCGGGTCGATATTCTTGTCGGCCTCGAATACGACGCCAACCCCGATTCGAAAATCCAGCCCAACCGCGACACGCTGCTGCGGCACGCCGGTGAGCTCAACGACGGCGGCGTCTGCCTCTACGACAGTTCGACCGGCGTCGTTCCGACGGACGATCTGGAAGCCCGCGGGGTGCGGGTGTTCCCGATCCCCGCCCGGCAGATCGCTCAGCGCGACCTGAAGAAGGAAGTCGTTAAGAACGTCGTGATGACCGGCGCCCTGTTCCGGCTTCTCGAGTTCGACCAGGACGAGACGCGGCTGCGGCAGCTGCTCGAAGAGCGGTTCGCCAAGCGCGGCGGCGGGCTCGTCGATCTGAACCTCGAGGCGGCCCGGCGCGGCCGGGCGGCGGCGGAGGCGATCCTCAAGGAGCGCGGATGGCGCGACATCGGCTACCGGCTCGAACCGGTCGCCGGCCGCCCGCCCGCGGTGTACATCGGCGGCAACGAAGCGTTGGCGATCGGCGCGATTCAGGCCGGCGTGCGGTTCTACGCCGGGTACCCGATCACGCCGGCCACGTCCATCCTCGAGTTCATGCAGCGCCACCTGCCGCGGTACGGCGGCCGCGCGCTCCAGGGCGCGAACGAGCGCGAGTCGATCCGCGCGGCGCTCGGGTCGGCCGCGGCCGGCGTGCTCAGCATGGTCGGGACCAGCGGTCCCGGCCTGTCGCTCAAAGTGGAAGAGATCGGCGTCTCCGGTATCACCGAGACGCCGCTCGTCATCGTCGACACGATGCGCGCCGGCCCGTCCACGGGGATGCCCACCAAGCCCGAACAGGGCGATCTCTGGCTGGTGACCGGCGGGGGGCACGGGGAAATTCCGCGCATTGTCCTGGCGCCGTCGACGATCGAAGAGTGCTGCTCGATGATGCGCGACGCGGTGCGGCTGTCGGACAGATATCAATGTCCGGTGTTCTTCATGACCGACCTCAACCTGAGCGAAGGCCGCGCCACGGTGCGGGAGGACGCCTTCCGCGACGGCCGCCGGGTCGAGCGCGAGCTGATGAGCGACACCGACGTGCACGGCGAACGGTATCTCCGCTACCGCCTCACCGACTCCGGGATTTCGCCGCGTCTCGTGCCCGGCACCCGCGGCGTCACCGCCAAGGTGAACAGCACCGAGCACGACGAGGCCGGCTTCGTCTCGACGGACCGGCCGATGCGCGTCGCGCAGATGGACAAGCGCATGCGCAAGATGACGGAATACTTGAATCACGACGCCAAGCCGCCCCAGGTGTACGGGACGCTGGGCAAGGGGCCGATCCTGGTGGGGTGGGGGTCGACCAAAGCGGTCCTGCTGGACGCGCGCGAGCGGCTGCGCGCCGAGGGCGTCGACGCCGCGGTCGTGCACTTCACGCACCTGTGGCCGTTCCCGACCCACCTCGCGAAGCCGCTGCTCGATCGCGGCGTGCCGGTGGTCGTCTGCGAGCACAATTACCTGGGGCAGTTCGCCGGGTTGATCCAGGCGCACTGCATCATCCCGACGCGGCGCGTGCTCAAGTACAACGGGCGCCCGCTGCATCCGTCCGAGGTCGTCCGCGCCGTGCACGAGGTCACGCGCAACGGCGCCGGCACGATTCGCCTCGGTGGCAAGGATGCGGTGAAGGTCGAGGTGATGCTCGATGTCTGACACGAAGCCGGCGCAGCCGGTGAAGTCGGTCTGGGAGCAGAACGCGGCGCCGCGGCACCGGATTCAGTGGTGTCCCGGCTGCGGCGACTACGCCGTCCTGAACGCGCTCAAGGCGGCGCTGACGAGCCTCGAACTGACTCCGTCGGAAGTGTTTCTCGTCGGCGGGATCGGCTGCTCCGGTCAGATCCGCAACTACTTGAACGGCAATACCTTTTACGGGACTCACGGTGGAGCGCTCGCCTACGCCCTCGGCGCGAAGATGGCCAATCCGGACCTGAAGGTCATCACGCTTGCCGGCGACGGCGACACGCTGGCGATCGGCGTGGAGAATTTCGTGCACATCTGCCGGCGCGATCCGGATATCACCCTCGTGATCATGGACAACGGCGTCTACGGCCTGACGAAGGGGCAGGATTCCCCGTCGTGGGGCCTCGGGCAGCCCGAGATGAAGGTCTCCGAGGAGCACCCGCCGTTTCTGGACCCGCTGAAGCTCGCGCTGGCGTCCGACGCGACCTTTGTCGCGCAGTCGTTCTCGGGCGATCCGAAGATGACGACCCAACTGATCGTCGAAGCGGTCCGGCACCCCGGCTTCGCGATGCTCAACGATTTTTCTCCCTGCGTGACCTACAACAAGCTCAACACATACGACTGGTTTCGGGATCATGTCGAGCCGGTGCCGGACGGCCACGATGTCACCAGCCAGGAGGCCGCGGAGCGGCTCATCCACGACTTCGACCGCCGGCAGAAGCTTCCGGTGGGCATCATTTACCGTCATCCGCGCGCGAAGCTGCCGGCCAAACGTCTGCCGCTGTGGCCCGCCGAGCTCGCGAACGTCGATGCCGAGCCGATGCTCCAGGGATTCAGGTAAGGAGCGCCGGTTCGGGACGATCGCGTGAGCACGAACGCGACGCCGGACCCGCCGGCGGAGGGCTTTGACACCGGGGCGCTTCTGGCGGATCGTGACTACATCAAGGTCACCACGCAGGCATTCCCCGCGGCGCTGACCCGGCAGGTTCTGCAGGCACTGAACGAGCGGCGCCGTGCCCGCCGGTTGGCCCCGGAAGACTCCACGGAACTGCCGGAAATGAGCCTGGCCGAGATGCAGCGCGAAATCGCCTGGCGGGCCGGCACACTGCCGCCTGAGGACGCGCGGGCAATTGCCGCCCTCGTTCGTCGCCTGGCGTCCGCAAGCTCGGAACGGTCAGGTTCTCGTCCGGGCTGAGCGCAATCTTCGGAAAAACCTCCATCAAATGTCGACCCATGGAGAACGGAAACCGCGTCGCCCGTCTGGGGGCGTCAATTTCGCGGGCATGATATAGTCCATGATATAGCCAATGCAGGGCCGTCAATTCGGGGGGATCGCGGAAGGAATGGGGCAAGGGTTATTGAACTTATCTACGGTATGGTCTGGGCGGGTGGGAGCATGGCGGTCTACCATACCGCAGATCCCCGGGGTGCCCATTGGGCAGCGGAGGGGAGGACATCGAAGTCGCCGCACGAGCGGCGAACGATTGTTTCTCGAGTGGGTGGGGTGCACAGCGAACGCACTCTGTTCCACACACTCGCAAGTGATGTCATGCACGGCGACGGCGGCTGCTAGTTACGTAATTCCGCCTACGCGGCACTCACCGAGGTGGGTGCCGTGAGTACTAACCCACCCGACCCCAGACCGGGTTCCCTCGGCTCACCGTCCGGCGCGTTCGCGATGCTCCGCACCTGGATGCGGACGGTCGTGGAATTGAACAAGCGGCCGGACGATGTGCATGAGGAATTTACCAACCCTCCGAACTGGCTGCGCCGCGCCCTCCTCGTCGCTCTGGCGCTCGAACTCTACGCGCTCACGCGGCTCTCCCTACGGGATCTCCCCGTGATCATCGCACTGACAATTGTGTACGTGCTCACGATGCTCATCCCGCCGGTTCCAAGTCCGCTCGGATACATCCGCACCCCTCGAGTCGCGTTCATCGTCACGTTGATCCTGTTGTGGTCGCCGCTGCACGTGCTGCTCGTCGTGGCCTTCGGAACATTGCTCGGCGTCGTCCTCCTCCGGCTCTACGAGCCGTGGAGGGCGCTCATCAACACCGTGCTCTGGGCGTTCCCCGCCGCGCTGGCTTCTTGGATCGGCCACGCGATCCTGGGCGCGATCCCGGGACGCCTGATCGGTCTCACGGTGGCGAGCCTGACGATTTTGGTGGTCTATCTGGTCGTCAACTTCGCGCTGCTGGCGCTCTACAATCACTTTCGGCGGGGCGTCGCCTTTTTTCCCTATTGGTGGAGCTGCGTGACGGAGAACCCGCTCTCGCAGGTGCTCGCCGCTCCGCTGCCGATACTGCTCGGCGCCGTCGCGCTCGGTGTCGACCGGGGGCCGTGGATGGCGCTGCTTCTCACCGCCCTCTCCGCCGTCACGATGCCGGCGAGCCGCGCCCAACTCGCGGTGTTCCTCGCGTCGCAGCGAACGGTCCAGGATATCGTTGGCGCCCTGATGATCGGGCTGGAACGCTCCGTGCCGGGGGCGCACGCCCACGCTCGGCGCGTCAGCGATCTCGTGGACGGGATGGGCCGGCGCATGCGGATCCCTCCGGCCACCCTCGAATCGTGGCGTACGGCCGCGCTGCTGCACGACATCGGCCTCATCGACGCGGACAGCCGGACGGCATCCCCGATGAGCCACGCGATCGCCGGCGCGCGGATCCTGGCGTCCTACCCGGACGCGATCGTCGCCGACATGGTCCGCGAACATCACACCCCGTGGTCCGCGGTGACGCCGCGGCTGCGCGGGGCGGGGGGGCTCGGGGCGCGCGTGCTTGCCGCGGCCGAGTGCTATGACGAACTGCGCCACGGCACGCCGGCGACCCCCGGCCGGGTCACCCACGCGGCGACCGCGGCCGCGCTTCGGCCGCTGATCGGGTCCCAGCTCGACCCCCGGATCACATCGGTTCTCCTCGAGACGGCCGAGCGACTCGAACGGAAGGCGGCGTCATGACGCTGGGCGGGCGCACCGTCGGTCCCGCGGCGGTCTTTTTGGCGATGTCCGCGGCGGCGCTGGCCGTGTTTGGACTTCACCCGCGCGCGACGCCGGCCGATCTGACATTGCTCGCGGCGACCGGGGCCGCCGTGGCCTGGCTCGCCGCGTACCCCCTGCGGATCTCGCCGAGCGACGATTTTCCGCTTGTCGTTGTTCCCGTCGTCGTCGCGCTGGGCGTCGGCCAGCCGAGCGTCGCGCTGGCCGGCGCCGCCGCCGGCCTCGCGCTGGCGGCGGGGTTGGAACCGGAGCGGTGGGGCGGAGTACGCGCGATCGAGGAAGCCACGGCGCTGGCCGGCTCCGTGCTGGCCGCGGCGCTGCTCCCGTTCCCCGACGGGCCCCACCGGCTGGGGGGCCTCGCGCTGGCGGCGGCCGTCTACGCGGCCATCCGGACGCCGCTGGTCGCGACGCGGATCGCGCGCAGCGAGGGCATGAACTGGACCAGGTCTTTCCTCGTCGTGGGCAACGTGGGCGCGACGCCCTTCGCCATTTCGACGCTGCTCGCGCTCATCACGGTGGCCGTGGCGCGCATTTGCCTTCCGGAAACCGGCCCCGTCGCGCTGAGCGCGCTGCCCCTCTTGGCCGGCGGAGTCGTGCTCCACGTATTTCACCCGCTGTCCATGAGCGGCCGCGAGGAGCGCCGCGTGCTCGCCACGACGGCGGTGCTGGCGGACGCGATGGACGTCAAGGACTCCTTGACCGGCCTGCATTCACAGGCCGTCGCGCAGCTCTCGAAGCGAATCGCCCGCGCCGTCGGCGTCAGTGAGCGCTTCGCGCACGACGCCTTCCTGACGGGTCTCCTGCACGACATCGGCAAGGTCGCGGTCCCCGATGCGATTCTCCAGAAGCCCGGCCAGCTGCGGCCTGAAGAGTGGGACGTCATGCGGTCTCACGTTATCGACAGCGCGGCCATGGTCGCGTCGATCGCGGGCCTCTCCCGGATCGCGCCGATGGTGCGCGCGAGCCACGAACACTTCGACGGCACGGGCTACCCGGACGGGCTCAACGGCCGCGAGATCCCGATCGCGGCGCGAATCGTCGCGATCGCGGACGCGTATCACGCGCTGACGAGCGACCGCGTCTATCGATCGCGGCGGGGTCCGGAGGCGGCCCTCGCCGAGCTCGACCGCTGCAGCGGCACTCAATTCGATCCCGTCCTTGTGCGGGCGCTGCGACAGCTCGTCGGACGAGCGGCGCAGACCCGCGCGCCGGCCGAGGTCCGGGCGGTTCCGACGTGGCTGACCGTCCTGCGCCGTCCGGCCTTCGCCCTCTTGTGGATGGGCGAGATGGTGTCGTTTCTCGGCGACGAGGTGTTCTTCATCGCGATCACGCTGTGGGTGTACGCGCTGACCGGATCGGCGATGACCCTGGCGGCGGCCCTCTCGGCAGGGTACGTGGCCCAGGCGGTGTTCAGCTTCCTCGCCGGCGCGATCGCCGACCGCGTCGACCGCCGGGCCGTCGTAGCCTTCTCCGATGTCGGCCGGGCGATCGTCGTGGCGGCGCTCCCGTTTGTCCTGCCGAAGTCGCTGCCGCTCGGGCTGATCCTGCTCGGGGTTTTGAATGTGGGGTCCGTCTTTTTCCGGGCGGCGGTCAACGCGCTGCTGCCGTCGATCGCGGACGCCGACGAACTGCCGACGGTCAACGCGCTCTTCCAGACGACCGAGCGAATCGCCGAGATCGCCGGCGGCGTGCTCGGCGCCGCGGCCGTGCTGGTGCTCGGGTATGTCGGCGTGATGTTCGCGGACGCCGCGTCCTTCCTCGTGAGTGCGGCCTGCATTCTGCTGATGCCGCTGGCGTGGGGCGCCGGGCTGGGCGCGAAACGGGGCGCCACGATCACCGCGGACCTGGTATCCGGGCTCCGGTACCTGTGGCAAACGCCGTTCCAGCGCTACTTCGCGCTGCTCATTCTGCCCGGCTACCTGACCCTGGCCTTCGAGGTTCTGCGCGCGCCGATGGTCATCCACACGGCGCACCTGTCACCGGCCGCCTACGGCGTCGTGAACAGCACGCTGGGTGTCGGGAAACTGGCCACGGCCCTCGTCCTGGCGGGCCTGACGAAACGGTGGGCGACGCCGGGCCTGGCGGTCTTCGCATATCTGCTGGCCGGGTTCGGGGTCGCCGTCTTCGCGTCGGTGCCGTGGTATCTCGGATTGGTCGTGGGCGCGTTCATTTTCTCGGTCGGCAACATGCTCTCGAATATCGTGAACGCCACGCTCGTGATGCAGGTGACGCCGCAGGCGCTCCTCGGGCGCGTCCTCGGAAACCGTCAGATGCTTCTTCAGGGAACGCGGCTAATCGGCGCCCTCGCCCTCGGACGCGTGGCCGACGCCGCTTCACCGCCGGTCGCGCTGTGGCTGATGGCCGGCGCGTGTATCTTCGGCGTTCTGTTGATGTGGGTGCTGACCGGCCGGTTCCTGGCCGCGCCCTCCGTGCCGGCGCCGGCGCTGGCCTCGGGCGCCGCCCGGCCCGTCGCCGAACCGGAGCCGCTTCGGGTCAATCAAGTCGTCTGAGGCGGGGAGACGCATGCCGCTCCGGCTCACCCTGTTGCTCGCCGCCGTCGCGGCCGGTCTGCTCGTCGCGTTGGCGGCCGTTCCGCATCTCGTGCCCACGGACTCGCCCTTCGCGCTCGGCGCCTTTACCCTCGTGGCGTTCGCGGCGGCGATCTGGATGGCCCGCGCGCGCGCCGGGTGGGGGCGGCGCCGCGACGTCGAGCAATTGCACACCCTACTCGCCTCGGTGGTCGAGGCGTCGGACGATGCCATCTTCAGCCAAGCTCCGGACGGGACGATCCAGACCTGGAACGGCGGAGCGGAGCGGCTCTACGGATACTCGGGGGCCGAGGCGATCGGCCGGTCTGTGGCGATGCTCATACCGGCGGAGCGAGCGCAAGAGACCGGGATTCTCGCGGACGGACAGCGGCGCGGACAATCGTACCGGTACGAGACGGTCCGCATACGAAAGGACGGCAGCCGCGTCGATGTCGCGCTGACCGTCTCGCCGGTCAAAGACGGGTCCGGGCGCGTGGTCGGCTCGTCCACGATCGCGCGCGACATCACGGCGCGCAACCAAGCCGATGCGCAGCTCCGCGAGCACGGCGAGCTTCTCGACCTGTCCTACGATGCGATCTTCGCGTGGGAGCTTGACGGCGGCATCATTTCGTGGAACCGCGGCGCGGAGGCGCTGTACGGATTCTCGCAGGCCGAGGCGGTCGGGCGTGTCACCAACGACTTGCTCCGGACGGTCCGGCCGGCCGGCCCCGGCGGCGTCCTGGAGACGATGCTGCGCACGGGCCGCTGGGAAGGCGAACTCCGCCATTGGACGAAGGACGGCCGCGAACTGGTCGTGGACAGCCGCCATCAGTTGATCGAGCGCGGCTCGCAGCGTCTCGTCCTGGAGATCACGCGCGACGTCACCGCGCGCCGGCACGCGGAGGAGCGCCAGCGGGTGCTCGCGGAGGCGAGCGCGCGGCTTGCCGGCTCGTTGGACGTGACGGCGACGCTCGACGCCGTGGCGGGCATCGCCGTCACGACCGTCGCCCACGTATGCGGTGTCCACGTGATTCGGGACGGGACGGTGCTTCGCCGGTTCGCCGCCGCCGCCGCTGATCCGGTGAAGGCCGCCGTGGTGCGCGAGTTGGAAGAACACTACCCGGACGGCATCGACGCGCCGCACGGCATCCCCAGTGTGCTCCGCACGGGCAAGGCCGCGCTGTACCCCGAGATCACCGAGGAGATGCTGGCCGCGGCCGCGCCGGAGGGCGGGCTGCTGGCCGCCGTGCGCCGGGCCGGCTTCCGATCGGGAATTTTTGTGCCGCTGATCGCCCGCGGACGCACGCTCGGGGCGATGAGCCTCATCACGACCGGACCCGGGCGGCGGTACGGTGCCGACGATCTCGCGCTGGCCGAGGACCTGGCGCACCGCGCGGCGCTCGCCCTCGACAACGCGCTGCTGCACGAGGCGGAGCAGGCCGCCCGGCGCGAGGCCGAGCGCGCCGCGGACCGCATCACCCGGCTGCAGAGCGTGACCGCGGCGCTCTCCCGGGCGCTGACCCCGCACGAGGTGGCCGGGGTGATCCTGGCGCAGGGCATCGCCGTCCTCGGCGCGGACGCGGGCGCGGTCTATCTCCTCGACGCCGAGAGCACGTCGCTCGAGATGATCCGGAGCGTGGACTATCCGGAGGAGGTCCTGCGCGACCACCAGGTGACGCCGCTTTCCGCCGCCACCCCGCTCACCGAATCCGTCAAGGCGGGCTCGGCGTTCTATCTGGAATCTTCGGGCGAGGTGCTGCGGCGGTACCCGGCGGCCCGGGGCCGGCTCCATCCGTACTCCGGGGCACGCGCGATTGTGCCGATGATCGTTCGCGGACGGCCGGCGGGCACGGTCGTGTTCATCTTTCGCGCCCCCGGCCGGTTCGCCGCCGCGGACCGGGAGTTCGTCGAGGCGCTGGCCGCGCAGTGCGGCCAGGCGTTCGAACGCTCGGCGCTGTACGCGCACGAACATGAGGTCGCGGCGACCTTGCAGCATGCGCTGCTGCCGGCCGCTCTCCCGTACGTCCCCGGCGTCGTGATCGACGCGGCGCACCGCGCCGGTACCCCCGGCGCCGAGGTCGGCGGAGATTGGTACGACGCGTTTCGGCTGCCGGACGGACGGATCGTCGTGGCCATCGGCGACGTGGTCGGCCGGGGGCTGGAGGCGGCGGTGACGATGGGTCAGGTCCGCCAGGCGGTTCGCGCCGCGGCGCTGGAAGGCCACGCACCTGCGGACGTGTTGGCGCTGGTGGGCCGGATGCTGCCGCTCGCGGCCACGGGGCGGGATATGACGACGGCGATCGTGGGCGTGTTGGATTCCCTCGTCGGACGGTTCACGTACGCCGCGGCCGGGCACCCGGCGCCGCTGCTGGCAACGCCGGGGCGCGTCGAGACGCTGCCGTCCGGCGGACTCCCGCTCGGCTTCACCGACCGGCGCCCGCCCCCGTCGTGGACCGTCGAGCTCCCCCCGGGGGCGCTCCTGGTCCTCTACACCGACGGTGTCATCGAGTCACGGCGCGATGCGACGGCCGGGCTCGCCGCGCTCTGCGCCGCCGTCGAGCAGCAGCGGGGGGAGCGGGGGCCGGCGCCCGCCCGCGCGATTCTGGACCGGCTCGACGTGCGCGACGCGCCGGACGACGTTGCGCTGGTCGCCGTGGCCGTGGACGCGGATCCGGTGGACCGGCTGGATCTCACCGTACCGGCCGAACCCGACAGTCTTGCGGTCATCCGCCATGCGCTGCAGCATGTGGTCCGCGGACTGGCGCTCGATGAGCAGCGGGCGTTTGCCTTGACGATCGCCGTCGGCGAGGCGGTGAACAACGTCATCGAGCACGCCTACGTTATCGCGGCCGGCTCGGTGTCGGTGCGGGCATGGCGCGACGGCGCGATGCTGCGGGTGGAGGTCGCCGACCGGGGCCGCTGGCGGCCGGTGCGCCCACGAAGCGAGGGCGGACGCGGCCTCATCGTGATGCGGGCGCTCGTCGACACCGTGGACGTGGAGACCACAGACGCCGGCACCGCGGTCCGGCTCGCCGTCGCCCTCGCGGCCGAGACAGCGGGGCCGTCCTCGCCGGCGCGCGCCGCGCACGATGACGCCCTGACCGCGCTGCGGACGCCTGCCGCTGCCGTGACCGCCCTGGACAGTCCCGCGCCCGTGTTGCCGGACGGGCAGTTCCCAATGCGCGTCGTGGGAAGCGCTTGCCTTGTGGAGATCGGCGGTGAGGTCGACATGAGGACGGTCGGTCGCTTCTCGGCGGCGCTCGAGCACGCGGCGGCGCAGGTCTCAGGACCGTTGATCGTCTCGCTCGCGGGGGCGACGTATCTCGACAGCCACGGCGTGGCGGCGCTGTTTCACGCGGCGACGCGCCTGCGGATCAACCGGCGCGCCCTGTTCCTTGTCGTGTCCCCGGGCTCGCCCCTGCGCGACATTCTGAGCGCGGTGGACCTCGCGGCCCTCTGCCCGGTCTTTGGGTCCGTGGACGCCGCCGTCAGCGCGGTCTCGGAACCGGCGACGTAGCTCGCTCGCCGGCTGCGCCCGGCCACGCGCCCCGGCGGGCGTCGAGCACGGCGTGGACCTCTGCGCGGCTCGTCTGCGGATGCGTGTCGATCACCGTCACGGCACGGATCTCATAGCCGTCCGCGGCCGCGGCGCCGAGGACTTCGGCAAGCCGCCCCGGAGAGCTTGCCAGCAGCACCAGCCGCTCGACGCCGGCGCGGTGGAGTGCCTCGAACGGCACGGCGTCCTGCGTCACGGGCACGAGCGCGCGCTGGATCGGCTCGTGCGCGCGGAGAATCCGGCGGAGCGTCTGGGCGGCCCGGTTCACGAACACGGCGTTTGACGCGCGGTTCCACGCCGCGTTGTGTCGGGCCGTGTCGAGGTGTCCGGCGGCGGTCCGCCCGACGACCAGGCGCGCCTTCGCCGCCGCGGGAAGCGTGTAGGCGCCGATTCCCGCGTCCATCTCGAGCAGCGTCGTCCGGTCGTCGAGGGCAAGGGCCTCGATCGCCGTGGTGATCGCGCCGGCGGCCGCGCGGCCCGTCACCGGGAACGGGGCGAAGACGGGCACGTGATACCATCGATCCAGAATCGCCTCGACCACCCCGCGGCGGCCCCACCGCAACCCGCTCAATGACCCGCCCGCCCGCGGCAGCGACCGGGCGGGCTTGCCTGTGATCTCAACGACGCGCGCGACGCGGGTGCTGATGACGTCGACGATGGCGTCACGCGCGGGCTGCGTGAGCGGGCCGTCGTGGATCAGGCCGACCGCGACTTCGCGCGACGCGTCCCCGACCCTGATGCGAATCTGCCGGCACGACAGCGCGCGCATGCCGGCGTCTTCCAGCCTCGAGGCCAGCGCGCGCCAGGCCTGCCGCATCTCTTCGAAGGCGGCCGCGAGCGCCGGGGCCTGAACGAGGCAGGTGTGAATCGGAACAGGCAGCGGCCCGGCCGCCGCGTGGAGGCCGAGGGCCGGCCCGCCCTCATCGACCGCCGGCACGTAGGTGCCGGCGGTGCGGTATCTCCACGCCGCGGCCGCGGGCACGATGCCCACCGGAACCGCGCCGAAGCCGATCGCGGCGAGTGCGCGCCGCACGAGCGCGCCTTTGTAGTCGGCGTGGGCGCCGCCGTCGAGCCGCTGCCACTGGCATCCGCCGCACCGCTCGAAGTGGGGACACAGGGGAGCCACCCGGCGCGGCGAGGGGCGGACGAGCGAGACCATGCGTCCGCGATACGCCCCGTCGCGGTGCTCGCGCAGCTCGATGTCCGCGAGATCGCCCGGAACCGCGTCCGCGACGCCGACGGTCCACGGACCCACGCGGGCGAGCGCCCGGCGCCCGTCCGACATCTCCGTGAACTCTGCCCGGACGCGGGTGCCCGGCGCCGGCCGGGGTGCGCTGTGCGAAGTCGTCCCGATCGATGCACCCTCCCGGCGACTCCATACGCGTCGCGCGTTCTCCTCGCGTATGCGTTCCTTCGTTACAAGGTGGGGGCGGGAATTCCTCGCGTCATCGCCCCGGCGTTTCCCGCAACGGCGCGAGTGCTCGCCGCGATCGGGCGGGGCGGGAATGGCAGGCGGAGGGTGGAGGGAACGAAGGCGAGGTCAATCGTACATTCGTTCGGTAGGTATTTGTACAAGCAATGCTCAACTTGCCTGAGGATGCGCAGGAGCTGCTTGCCGCACGACATCGGACCCACATCTGTACCTCGGAATTCCTTCGACGGTTCGACAAGCGCTCGACGTGGCCGTCCGGCCGAACTTACTGGGGGGTGTTACGGGATGCGGACGATCTTCGCGATTATTGCGGTTCTCGCAGTGTTGACGCTCGGGGGCATCAGCGGGGCAGGGTTCCAGGTGGGCCATTCTTACAACGCCGATCAGATCGCAGCCGACGGCGAAAATGGGGGCGGCGGTTAGCTCGGCCCGACGGAAAAGCACGACGTTATCGGTAGGTCGATGCCGGCCGGACGGCCACCTACCGGCGATGAAGGAGTGGCGGGTCCTCCCGCCCAATAGTCAAGGGCGCGTTGACGCCCCGGGGGGACCGTGCAATGCCTCAGTTGACCTTCGGGCAACTGCTGAAACAAGCCCGCACTGCGCGCGGCCTCAGCCAATCCGAGGTCGCGGCTCCGGTTCTCACCAAAGCGTTTATCAGCCTTCTCGAACGTGACGGCGCTCGGCCGTCGCTCGGCACCCTCCGGCACCTCGCGGAACGGCTCGATCGGCCGCTCGTGTACTTCCTCGACGGACTCGATCCGCGCACGCTCGAGCGCGCGCTCCGCGAACTCGACGAGCGCGGCCAGTTGGCGCTCCGCCAGCACCGCTGCACCGCCGCGCAGGCGGTCTTTGAAGAGCTGCGCGACCTCGCCGCGAGGACGGGGGTGTCTTCCGCGGCCGCCGGCGCGACGCTCGGAGCCGGCGAGGCGCTGCTGGAGCTCCACCGCCTGCCGGAGGCCGAGCCGCTGCTGCGGGACGCGCTCGAGGAGGCGCGCCGGCGCGGAGACCGGCTGATGGAATGCCGGGCGCTCCGCGGCCTTGGGCTCGTCGCGCATCGAGCCGGCCGGCTGCACGACGCCGTCACGATCTATCGAACGGCCCTGGCGCTGATCCCGGCGCTGCCGAAGCCCGCGCCGGCGCTCCATGGAGAGCTGCTTCTGTACCTCAGCACGATGCAGTTCCGCCTCGGTCAATACGACGAATCCCACGCCAGCGCGATGGAATCCCTCGCGCTGCTGCAGGCATCGGCGCCGGCCCGCACCGCCGAAGTGCGGATGAACCTCGGCGTGGTCCATTACCGGACCGGCGATTATCCCAAGGCGCTCGACGAGTATCATCAGGCCTTGCGGACGGCGGAGCAGTACGAAGACCTGCAGACCACGTTCCGCGTGCGCAACAACCTGGCGATGGTGCTGATCGAGTCGGGCCAGCCGGACGGCGCGTTGGAGCATCTGACGCTCGCGGTGACGATGGCGCGGCGGCTGTCGGACGTGCTCGGCGAATGCCGCGCGCTCACGGAGCTGGCGCGGTGCTATCTGGCGCTCGGCACGCTCCCCGAGGCGCGGGAGGCGGCGGAACAGGCGGTGGGCCGCAGCCACGCCTGCGGGCTCGCGGACGAAGTCGCGCGTGCGAGCATCGTGCTCGGCGTGGTGTCCGTCGCCGAGCGGCGGATTCAGAAGGGGCTGCGGTATCTCACGAACGCGTATCAGCACTGCACGCAGGCCGGCATGACGACCGAGGTCATCACGGCGGGCCACGCGCTCGCGCACGTGTTGGCGCGCTGGGGCAAGTCCGCCGACGCGTACCGGGTGCACAACGAGGTGTTTGCCGCGCTCGGCCGCCTGTCGTCGCAGGACGCCTACGGCGTCATGCGGATAACGAAAACGCTCGACGGCGCGCTCGATCGCGCGCCGTCGGCATCGGCTGTTCGCGTCGGCTAGACCGGCCGCCCCTCCGCTTCACGGTCCGCCCGGCCGGCTTTGCGGCCGGTTGCCATCACGCCCGTTCGGACGGGCGATCCTGTCTAGTGGTACCAGGCCGTCAGCCAGCTCCGCAGCGTGGCCGCGTCCCTGGCGTCTGCCGCCGCGGCGTTCGCCGCGAACGCGCGCAGTTCCGGACGGTCGGCTCTCTGCGCCGCGAGCCTCGACAGCGCGACGCTCCGGTCGAGGTGTTGGGTCATCATCGTGATATACGTTCGCTCGAGCGCGGCCCCGCGCAGCGACCGCAGCTTCTTCACCGGCGCGGTGGCCACGCCTTCGTTCCGCTGCCCCGGCTGCGCGCCGAGGTTCCCGAGCAGTGCGACCATTTTCTGAATCTGTGCGTGTTCCCGTTCGGTGAAGTCCTGGTTCCAATGGAGTAGGTCCGGATGGTCGGCGTACAGCGTGGCGGTCATCGCCATTTCCACGGACTCGTCGTCCACCGGAATGACGTCCCGGAGATAGGCCACGTCGAAGGCGTGGCCGTGCAGGATGGAGACTTGGGCGACCACGGGATCGGCCGACGCGCCGGCGGTCGCGAACGACGCCGCCGCGGGCACCAGCATCGCCAGCATGACGAAAGCTACTACGCGTGCGCTGCGCATGGGGCACCTCTCAACAACGGTCTGCCCGCGGCCGGATGACGCCCCGGCGCGGTCATACGCCCTTATGCCCAGCGGGTGCGGCGGACAGACCGCGGGTCGGCGCTCGTCTCATGACGGCCGGCCGGCTATCGCCGAAACATCGCCCGGCCGTCCTCGTATACGTCGCCGCCGTGGCAGTCGTTCGCGACGACGACCGGGAACCGCTCCACCACCAGCCGGTAGACGGCTTCCGCGCCGAGGTCGGGAAAGGCGACGACTTCCGCGCTGCGCACACAGCGCCCCAGCAGGGCGGCGGTTCCTTCCACCGCCGCGAAGTACACCGCGCCGAAACGCCGGATCGCGTCCTTGACCGCGGCCGAGCGGCGGCCTTTTCCAATCATCCCGCACACACCGTGCTCGAGCAGCGCCGGCGTATAAGGATCCATGCGGGAGGCCGTCGTCGGTCCGGCGGAGCCGATCGGCCGCCCCGGACGGGCCGGGGTGGGGCCGCAGTAGTAGATGATCTCGCCGCCGAGGTCGACCGGCAGGGGATCGCCCGCGGCGAGCAGGCGGGTCAGACGCTCGTGGGCCGCGTCGCGCGCGGTGTAGATGACGCCCGACAGCAGCACCTCGTCGCCGGCGTGAAGACGCTCGATCTCGGCGCGTGCAAGCGGCGTCGCGAGTGCCCTGGGAGTCGCATCCCCGGCTTCGCGGGGCGGGACTGCCGGCGCGGCGCTCACAAGACCGCCTGTCCGGCCCGGTGAGAATGGCAGTCGAGGTTTACGGCGACGGGCAGGCTCGCAATGTGGGTGGGATGCTGCTCCACGTGCACGGCGAGGGCCGTGATGCGGCCCCCGAACCCGCCGGGGCCGATCCCGAGGTCGTTGATGCGCCGGAGCAGTTCGGCTTCCAGCGCGGCGGCGTCCGGCTCGGGCGACGGGTCGCCGACGCGCCGCAGCAGCGCCCGCTTCGCGAGGAGCGCCGCCTGCTCGAACGTGCCGCCCAATCCGACGCCGACGATGAGCGGCGGGCTCGGATTGGGCCCGGCCTCGGCGATCGTGCGCGTGACAAACTCGACGACGCCCTCGCGCCCCTCCGCGGGCGTGAGCATCGCGAGCCGGCTCATATTGTCGCATCCCGCGCCCTTTGCGAGGACCGACAATGTGATCCGGTCGCCCGGCACGATGCGCGTGTACACGATCGCCGGCGTGTTGTCGCCGGTGTTCTGCCGGGTGAGCGGCCCGCGCACCATCGAGGCGCGGAGATAGCCCTCGCGGTACCCGCGGCGGACGCCTTCGTCGATCGCCTTGTCCAAGTCTCCGCCGTCCACGTGGACGTCCTGCCCGAGGTCCAGGAACACGACCACGGTGCCGGTGTCCTGACAGATCGGGAACCATTCCTCGCGCGCCACCCGCGCGTTCTCGAGCAGACGCGCGAGCACCGCGCGGCCGATCTCGGATTCCTCGGCGGCCCGGGCGCGCTCGAGGGCCGCGAGCATGTCGGCGCCCATCCGGTGGTTCACGGTGATGCAGAGATCGCGCAGCGCCGCGGTGATCGCGCCGGCCGGCACGGTTCGCACGGTCAGACGACCCCGTCGGCGCGGAGCCGTTCGATCTCCGCGGCGTCGAGCCCGAGCCGGCCGCCGTAGACCTCACCGTTGTGCGCGCCGAGCGCCGGACCGGTGTGCCGCACCGCCCCGGGGGTGTCCGAGAACTTCGGCACCACGCCGGGCATGCGAAGCTCTCCCGCGTCGGGGTCGTGCACCGTCGCGATGTCCTCGCGCGCGGCGTAGTGGGGGTCGTCGACAATCCGCGGCACGTCGTACACCGGGCCCGCGACCGCGCCGGCATATTCGAGCTGCGCGAGAGCCTCCGCTTCGGGATGGGCGCCGAACCATTCGGCGAGGATCGCGTCCAGGGCTTCGTGGTGGCGGACGCGGGCGGGGTTGTCGCGAAACCGCGGATCGTCGACCAGCCCCGGCCGGCCGATCGCCGCGGCCAGCCGTTCGAAGACCCGCTGACTGGTGGCGGAGATCGCGATCCAGCCGCCGTCGGCCGTGCGGTAGAGATTGCGGGGCGCGGCGTCCGGAAAGTGGTTGCCGGTGCGCCGGGCCACGATCCCGAGCGCGGTGTACTGTGTGACGTGCGGAATGAGCAGACGGAAGAGGGGTTCGTAGAGGCTGACGTCGATGACTTGGCCGGCGCCGCGATCGTCCCGCGCGCGCAGCGCGGCGAGGATCGCGAAGGCCCCCATCAGGCCGGCCACTTCGTCGGCCAGCGGCATCGGCGGCGCGAGCGGCGGCGAATCGGGGAATCCGCTGATGGCGACGACCCCGCTCATGGCCTCGGCCACGGTGCCGAAGCCCGGCCGGTGGCGGTAGGGGCCGGTCTGCCCGAACCCGGAGACACGCAGCACGATCAGGTTCGGATTCGCGGCGTGAAGACGGTCCGGCCCGAGGTTCCACCGCTCGAGCGTGCCCGGGCGGAAATTCTCGACCAGCACATCGGCGTGTTTCACGAGATCGAGCAGCAGCTGCCCGCCGCGGGGCCGGCTCAGGTCGAGTGTCACCGATTTCTTGTTGCGGGCCATGATCTTCCACCAGACGGACTGGCCCGCGACGAACGGCCCCCACGTGCGCAGCGGATCGCCGCCCCGCGGGTGCTCCACCTTGACGACGTCGGCGCCGAAGTCGGCCAGCATCGATGTCACGGTGCCGCCGGAAACGATCGTCGACAGATCGAGGACGGTGAGGCCGGTGAGCGGCCCGGCGTTCGGAGGCATCGTGGCGGATGGATTCCGCGCGCCCGCGCACGCGTCCCTGCCGGAATCAGACCTGCGCCCGTCAGCGCCGTCAGACCCGGGCCCGATGGAAGCCGCGGCGAGCCGGCGATATGGTGGAGGTGAAAGGGAGGCCCGTGCGATGAAGCATCGTCTGCAGCGTGCCCTCACGTGGTCCGCCGTGACGGTGGCGCTTGCCGGCACCGCGTACGGAATGCGGGCCTGGAGCCGGACGGCCCAGATGGCGCATGAGTAACGCGCGCGCGCGATTTCTGAGCGAAGTTGCGCGCGCGGGCCTGCCGTCACATCCCGGGCCGGCCGCCGTGGTCACGGACGCAGAACTGGCCCGCCTACCCGAACCGGCCCAGCGCTACCTGCGATTCATGGGAGCCGTCGGCCGGCCGCGAGACTGGTCCTTTCGTCTCGAGTTTGCCGGGCGATTTCGGTTGAAGCCGGGTCAAGCCTGGATGGCGTGCCGGACGTGGCAGTATAACAGCAGACCCGCGATCGCGCGGATCTTCCAGATCCGCATCCGTATGGCCGGCGTGATTCCCGTCGTGGGACGGGACACGTACGTGGACGGCCGCGGCCGCATGCAGGTGCGGTTGCTCGACGTGCTCACGGTCGTCGACGGCCGCGGCCCCGAGTATGATCTCGGAGAGCTGGTCACCTATCTGAACGATGGCGTTCTAATCGCACCATCGATGCTGCTCGTTCCCGCGGTGACCTGGCAGTCTGTCGATGCCGATTGCTTCGATATCGCGCTGACTGATCACGGCCGGACTGTGACCGCGCGGGTGACCGTGGACAACAAGGGCGCCGCGACCGACTTCAGCACCACCGATCGCTTCTGCGTCGACCCGGACGACCCGAAGCGGTCGACGCGGACGCGGTGGACGACGCCCGTCACGGGATGGCAGACCGTCGACCGCCGGCAGGTCCCGGTGCAGGGTCGGGCCACGTGGCACCTGCCCAAGGAAGATTTCACGTACGCCGACTTCCGCCTCATCCCCGAAGCCGTCGCGTTTAACGTGGAGCCCGGCAAGTAGCGGCCGTTCTCGTTCCCCGCTCCCTACTCAACCGGTGTGCGCAAGATGGCCTCTCGCCCGACCCGCGCGGCCGCGGCCAGCGGCGAGTCCGGCACGTCTTCGATCTGCATCAGGATCTCGGCGGCCTGCCACGCGAGCCGCTGCAGGTCGCCTTCGGCAATCTCAAACGTGCGCGTCACCTCTGCCCAGGCGCGCCCGGACGCCCACGCGGCGACAACCGCGGCGCGCCAAACGGCGGCCGGCGGCTCGTGGCCCTCTCCGGCGAATTCGGCCTCGAGCGGATCGAGGGGCAGGTTCGCTTCCTTGAAGTCTTCGTTGAACCGCGCGACGATCCGGCGCAGCGTCATGAGCGCGCCCCGCGAGGCCGGGGGAACCTGAACCCCCGACGGGCGACGATCCGCATGGAAGGCGGGAGGACGGCGGTAGCGATCACCGCGGCGATGGAACCCCGAATCGACCCGGCCGATACGCGTTCGGACGGGTGCCGGACGCTCCGTGCCGAGCGCGCCGCCGACCGCGGCGAGTGCCGCCGGATCGTCGGGAAGGGCCCCGGCGCGCAGCGCTTCCGCGAGCACGATCATGCGAGGGTGGCGGATGCGCGCCGCGACGCGGCCCCAGGCCGTGGGCCGGTATTCCGCGTCGAGATATCCGTGCGCCCGCAGAACGCCGGCGCGCCGCCGAAACGGCTCGACTTCCCGATCCTTCAGCGCCGCGAGTTCCCGTTCGAGCGCCTGCCGCTCGTGCTCGACGGCGCGCAGGTCGGGCAGACTCGCAAGGCAGCGTTCCGTCACGCGGCAGCCCGTGCACGGCATGGTGACGAGCTCCTCGCCTAGCCGGGTGAGCTCGGCCGTCGCGTCGGGACCGTGCCGCGCGCGCCGAAGGCGCCGCAGCAGATCCTCGAACCGGTGCCGCGTCGCGAGTCGATCGCCGCACGGCCGTTCCGTCAGCGGGTCTTGGGGAAAGGCGGCGAGGTGCCGCCGGATCGCGTCCACTTCCGGGGCGCGCGCGTACGCGGCGAACGACCGGCGCACAATGCCCTCGGCCTTCGGCAGGCTGGACCGCGAGAGCAGGTTGAGGACCTGCGCGTCGCTCGCCGCAAACGCCGAGCGGATCGGCTCGGGCGCGGCGTCCGAAAGTACAAGACCTTCCTCCGCGTCGTCGGGGATCGGGGCGACGATGACCGTGATCCCGAGCGTGTCACGGCCGCGCCGGCCCGCGCGGCCCGTCATCTGATGAAACTCCGTCGCGGTGAGCGATTCCGGCCCGGCCGGCCCGTGGCGGTGGAGGGTGGAGAGCACGACGGTGCGGGCGGGAACGTCGAGACCGGCCGCGAGGGTGGTGGTCGCGCAGACGAAGCGCACAAGCCCCGCTTCGAGGAGCTCTTCCACGCACATTCGCCACCCGGTGAGGTGTCCGGCGTGGTGGGCGGCGACCCCGCTTCGCCGCAGGCCTGGAAGGAGCGGGTGGCCCGCCAGTTGCGGCACGCGCCGGACCCACTGCTCGATACGCCGGGCGCGCTCGGGCTCGCCGGGCGTGACGTGCGTGCCGAGCCGGCGCGCCGATTCGTCGCATTCGCGGCGGCTGGGAAAGAAAAGGATCGCCGGTGTGAGCCGGTTCCGGACCAGTCCGTCGGTGACGGTCGCAAGCCACTGCGGGTGCCGCCGGCGAGTGCGGATCCGGGCCGGATCGGGTGGATGAAGCCGCCCGTCGCCGTCGGCGAGCAGATATTCGAGCGGCACCGGGCGCGTCTCCAGCGTGATGACCTCGGGCCGCCGCCCGCGGACCGTGGCCATCCAGTCGGCCAGCTGCGCGGCGTTCGGAATAGTCGCCGAAAGCAGCAAGAGGCGCGTCGCGGGCGCGGCCAGCAGCAGGATCTCCTCCCACGCGGTGCCGCGCTCGGGATCGGCGAGATAGTGCGCCTCGTCGAGTACGACGACGTCGGAGAGGCCGCGGTCGTCCCCGTAGAGCGCGTTCCTCAAGATCTCCGTCGTGGCGACGAGGACGGGCGCGCGCGCGTTCAGCCGGCGCTCGCCGGTGAGGAGCCCGACGCGGTCCTCGCCGTACATTGCCTGGAACCGGCGAAATTTTTGGTTGGACAGCGCCTTGAGCGGCGTCGTGTACCAAACCCGCGGCGTCCCGGTCCCGGACGGGTCGAGCAGCCGGGCGATTTCCTGTTCCGCGATCCAGGTCTTGCCGCTGCCGGTCGGCGCGGACACGAGGACGTCGCCGCGCCCCAACGCGTCGAGCGCGGCTTGTTGGAAGGGCGCCGGTGCAAAGGGCGCGGCCGGCGGCTCGCCCAGGTCGCGGAGAATCTCCGCGATTCCCCTCACTGTCGGGCGCCCGGCACAGGAGGGCGATTTTGCGGCGTCGAAACGCAGGCACGCGCGTTCATCGCAGGGAAACCCGCGGAGTCCGCCGCACGGCGGTCCACGGGACACGGGGTTCCGCTCGAGAGGATACAGTGGCCAGGCAGACCGGCTTTTCCGCCGACGAAAAACGTTTTCTGGCAAGCCTGATACGCCAGGTCTGGCGCGCCTGTCAGGGATTCGTGGCGGTGGTGGTTGAGCGCGGCCCGGGCGAAGCCGTCTACGTTCTCGATAATCTCGTCGACTGGTCCAGCGCGCAAACCGCGCGGCTGCGCGCCGCCTCGTGCCGGTCGAAGGTCATCGGGCCGGAGGCGCGCCACGTCTCCGTCGAGCTGCTCCGCGACGTTCGCGCGTTCTGCAGCGGCATCGGCGACCATCTGGGTAACGTGCATCAGACGCTCGACCCCGATGAGGTCGAAGACGAAGCCCTGATGATGATCGAGGGATTCCTCTCCTGGACGACATTGATGGCGGGTCAGCTCGGCATCTCCCGCAACCTGAAGCCCCAAACCCTCTGGCACGAGCGTTGACCGCGCGCCCCCTGGGCGGGCGGCGCCGCGATGTCTTGCGCGGATCGGAGCGGCGGCATGTGCCGCTCCTTGGCGCGTATTCTAACAGACAGGAAGAACGCCGACAAAGAAACAATAGTCCAATTGTTGCGTAAGAGGAGCGGCTCCGGCTCAAAGAGCGGCACGGCGCCCGCGAACCACCGTCCCACACCGAGGAGGTAAGGCGTTTGGGCACGTTCATCGACCTTTCAAGCGACACCGCGACCAGACCGTCCGAAGGGATGCGCGAGTTCATGCTGCGCGCCCCCGTGGGCGACGAGCAGAAACTCGAAGACCCATCGGTCAACGCGCTTCAGGAGCGCGTCGCGGCGCTCCTCGGCAAGGAGCAGGCCTGGTATCTCCCGTCGGCGACGATGGCGAACGAGATCGCGGTCAAGGTCCACACCAAGCCCGGCGACGAGGTGGTCATCGACCGGACCGCGCACATCGTGAACGCCGAAGCCGGCGGTCCGGCGCTGCTTTCCGGCGTCATGATCTATACGGTCACCGGCGAGCGCGGCGTGTTTGCCGGCCGCGACGTCGAGGAGGCGATCCGCAAGGACGACCCGCACTGCCAGCGCACCCGGCTCGTTTCGGTCGAGCAAACCTCCAACGGCGGCGGCGGCACGGTGTGGCCGGTCGCACGGCTCCGCGAGGTCGCCGAGGCGGCGCGGCGGCACAACCTCCGCACGCACATGGACGGGGCCCGGCTCATGAACGCGGTCGCGGCGTCCGGCGTGCCGGCCGCCGAGCAGACGAAAGGGTACGATTCGGTGACGTTCTGCCTCACGAAGGGCCTCGGCTGTCCCGTCGGCGCGCTCGTGGCGGGCGACCGCGAGTTCGCCAAGGAGGCGAGGCGCTACAAGCATCTCTTCGGCGGCGCGATGCGGCAGGCCGGGATCATCGCCGCGGCCGGGCTGTACGCCCTCGACCACAACGTCGACCGGCTTGCCGAGGACCACGCCAACGCCAAGATCCTGGCGCGCGGGCTCGCGGAGATCCCGGGCATCCGCATCGACGTCGAGCATACCGAGACCAACCTCGTGTTTTTCGACGTCACGGGCCTCGGGATGACGGCGCCCGAGGTGGCGAAGCGCCTCGCCGACGCCGGCGTGCGGATGGGCGCGACCTCGAAGACGCGGATCCGCGCGGTCACGCATCTCGACGTCTCGCGCGCGGACGTGGAGCGCGCGGTTGCGATCGCGCAGGCGACGCTCGGCAAGGTGAAGGCGGGAGCGCCCGGCGGCTAAGGGCGTCCGGCATCGGCGGAAACGGTTCGGGCCCGGCGGCTGTGGCCGCCGGGCCCGCGTCGTTCAGCCGCCCGGAGAGATTTAGGGGTTGCGGCCGTGCTTGGCCGCGAACTCTTCCTTGCTCATCTTGAAATAGTCGGCGTTGATCTCGTTGAAGTTCTTCCACTGGTCGGGTACGTCCGCTTCGGCGAAGATCGCCGTCACCGGACACACCGACTCGCACGCCCCGCAGTCGATGCACTCGTCCGGGTGGATGTAGAGCATCACTTCGCCCTGATCCTCGTCCGTCTTGGGGTGGATGCAGTCCACCGGGCAGACTTCCACGCACGAACGGTCTTTGACGTTGATGCAGGGCTCGGTGATCGTGTAGGTCATCCTACGTGCCTCCTTCTCTCCCTCGGGGACTCCCGTTGCCGACCCCAATTATACCCCGAGGTTTCCGCAATGTCCTCCAGGGTTGCCGGGAGGTAGTGAGTCAGTTGGAATGGATTCCTGCCGGCCGGGCCCAAGGGTTCATCCGTGTTGCGTCGAACAAGGGGAGCCAACGCTCTTCCGATGCGGCGGGAAACAGACAAACCCACATGACTTCGGATTCCGCCAAGAGCCGCGACCTCATGCCAGGATCCGACAACTCCCGTGTCACCGACGCAATGTTTGATGCCGGGTCCGACAATCGGGCCATCCCGGAGCAAATCCCACGCACGCGGGTGCCGGCGCTCGACGCGATCCTCGGCCGGCCATTCAAAGTTCTCGATGACGGCTTCGTCCGCGTGCTCGACTACATGGGCGACGATACCGCGGTTGTGCAGGCCGCGCGCATCTCCTACGGCGCCGGGACTAAGCAGATCCATCAGGACCGCGGTCTGATCCGTTATTTGATGCGTCACAGACACTCGACCCCTTACGAAATGTGTGACATCAAGTTCCACGTACGCGTGCCGATGGATACATGGCGGCAGTGGATCCGACATAGAACTAGCTCGACGAACGAGTACAGCACTCGCTATTCCGTCGCCATCGACGCGACGCAGCAGACGCCGCCCGACCGGTGGCGCGCGCAGTCGGCGCTCAACCGCCAGGGCAGCAGCGGCACGCTGCCGGTCGAGATCGGGGAGAAGCTGTCCGCCGCTGAGCGCGCGCTCCAGGACGAGGCCCGGCGCGTCTACGAGGAACGGCTCGCCGCCGGCGTCGCGCGCGAACAGGCCCGCAAAGACCTGCCGCTGTCCACGTACACCGAGGCGTACTGGAAGATCAACCTGCACAACCTGCTCCACTTCCTCGATCTGCGCATGGACGATCACGCGCAGGAGGAGATCCGGACCTACGCCCGCGTGATCGGCGAGGAGATCGTCGCCGCGTGGGTGCCGATCGTGTGGGAGGCCTTTCTCGACTACCGGCGCCGGGCGCTGCACCTCTCCGGCATCGAAGCCGAGTTGATCCGCCTGCTCAACATGAACGACCGCGCCGGCGCGATCGCCGCCGCGGAACGGCACGGCCTGCTCGCGCGGCGCAAGGACGGGAGTCTCGCGCGCAATCGCGAACGCGCGGAGCTCGAAGCAAAGCTCGCCGCGCTCGGTCTCACGGCGCCCTGGGCCTGATCGCGCGTTCGAACGCGTCCTTTCTCGTTCGGCGGCGTCCGTGGTATCATGGCGTCGTCCCCGTTATGAAGGAGGATATGGTGATTCCGAACCCCGATTCCGGCGCGCGGCCGGAACGCCCCGCGAAGCCGGGAGTGGATGCGCTGTTGTCCGATCCCGAATCCCTGTACCGGCACATCCGCACCGTGCTCGACCGTCCCCGCCAGATCTCGCCGCTCGGCGCGGGCCTGCGGCGCGCCGCGGTGCTGCTGCCGCTCGTCGTGACACAAGCCGGGCCGGCGCTCGTCCTGACCCAGCGCACCGATCAGGTCGAACATCACAAAGGGCAGATCTCGTTTCCAGGGGGCGCGCTCGACAACGGCGAGGAGCCGCTCGCGGGCGCGCTCCGCGAAACGCATGAGGAGATCGGCGTCCCTCCGTCCGACGTGCGGGTGCTCGGCGGGCTCGACGACGAGGAGGCGGCCATTTCCGGGTTCATGGTGTCGCCGTTCGTGGCGGCGCTGCCGTATCCGGCGCGCCTGCGCGTCAGCGAGGACGAGGTGCACGCCGTGATCGTCGTGACGTTGCGCACGCTCCTCGATCCGCGCAACGTGCGGGCGGAGTTGTATCGCCGGCCGCGCGGCGACAGCGTCGTGATGTACTATTATCAGGCAGGGTCCAGCGTGATCTGGGGCGCCACGGGGCGGATTGTGGCGCGGTTTCTTGAAGCGGTCTTCGACGTGCCGCTGGTCCAGGCGGGCAGCGCCCGGTAGGAGACAATGCGGGTCGCGATCTTCTCGGACGTACACGGGAACGCGGCCGCCCTCGAGGCGGTGCTGGCGGACATCGGCGCCCGCGGGCCCTTCGACCGCATCCTGAACGGCGGCGACTTTGCGTTCGGCGGCCCGCGCCCCCGGGAGGCCGTGGAGCGGCTGATCGAGACCGGTTACCCGGCGGTGATCGGCAACACGGATGAGATGGTCGCGGCCTCGCCCGAGGGGGCGGTCGGCGCCGTCGCGGCCTGGGCCCGGACGCGGCTCACGCCGGAGCAGGTGGACTGGCTCCGTGCACTACCGCGGCTGCGGCGGATCGAGCCGCCCGGCGGACCGCCGCTGGTGCTGGTGCACGCGACGCCCTGGTCGACCACCGACATGATCGACCCCGCGTCGCCGGCGGCGACCGTGACACGCGCGTTCGAACAGGCGGAGACACGGACGCTGGTCTACGGGCACATTCACCGCGCCTATATTCGTGAGGTGGCCGGCGGGCTGATCGTGAACGCCGGCAGCGTCGGGTTTCCGTTCGACGGCGATCCGCGGCCGGCGTGGGCGGTCCTGACGCTCGAGCGCGGGGCGTGGCGGGCCGAGATCGTGCGCACCGAGTACGATCGCGAGGGGGCCGCCCAGGACCTGCTGACGAGCGATCATCCGGACGCGGAAACCTTTGCGCGCCGCGTGCGCACCGCCCGCCTGTGACGGCGATGGCCCCGAACGCGCGCCCGGATTACCACATCCACCTCGAACGCGGTCCCTGGACGCTCGAGTGGCTGGAGCGCTTCGTCGAGACGGCGCGATCGCGCGGGCTCACCGAGATCGGCTTCAGCGAGCACCCGCACAGGTTTCGCGAGTGCCGCGCCATGTATCCGCCGCGCGACGCGGTGTCGGGGTGGGTTGACGAGCAGTGCACCGAATCGCTCGACGACTACCTGCGGCTCGTCGAGGCGGCCCGCAAGGCGGGGCTGCCGGTGAAGGTCGCGCTCGAATGGGACTACCTGCCCGGCTACGAGCGCGAGCTCGAGCGGTTGATGGGCCTCTATCCCTGGGACTACGCGATCGGGTCGGTGCACTGGATCCCGCCGGAAGAGCGCGGCGGGATGTGGTGGGGCTTCGACGACCTGTCGCGCGCCGAGGAGTGGACGCGCCGCGACGTGCTCGACGCCTACCGGCAGTACTTTGCGCTGATCGCCGCGGCGGCCGGTACGCGCTTCTTCGACTTCATCGGACATGCGGACGTGATCAAGGTGTGCGGGTACCGTCCCGCCGCGGACATCCTCGACCAGTACGAGGCGGCCGCGGAGGCCTTTGGCCGCGCCGGCGTGTGCGCGGAGATCAACACCGCCGGGCTGCGGAAGCCGGTGGGCGAGTTGTATCCGGCGCCGGCGTTTCTGGCCGCCTGCCGCCGGGCCGGCGTCCCGACGCTCATCAACTCCGATGCGCACACGCCCGAGGATGTCGGCCGGGACTTCGACCGCGCCGCCGCGCTGGCGCATGCCGCGGGGTACGGCGAGGTGGCGACGTTCGCCGGGCGGCAGCGCACGATGGTGCCGCTGCCGTGAGCGCTCCGCGCGGGAGCGGCCGCGGCGAAGACGAGGGCGGCGACGCGGCGGCTCTCGCCCGCCGCCTGAACGAAGCGCGGTTCACCGCCACGGCGCGCGCGTATTCGTCGAGTTCGGTCGCCGAGCGGCGCGACGAGAACGCGGCGCTGCTCCGCCTGGCGGCGCCGGCTCCGGACGACCGGGCGCTCGACGTCGCCTGCGGCCCGGGAGCGGTGCTCGCGACGCTGGCGCCTTTCGTGCGGCACGCGGCCGGGGTCGATGTCACCGCCGCGATGCTGGAGCAGGCGCGGCGCCGGCTTCGGGATCTCTCCACCTCTACGCCCGTCGGGGCGGTGTCGCTGGTCCGGGGCGCCGCGGAGCACCTGCCGTTTCGGGACGGGGTATTTTCTCTCGCGGTGACCACCTACGCGCTGCACCACTTCGGCGAGCCGCGCGTGGTCGTGCGGGAGATGGTGCGCGTCGTCGGGTCGGGCGGACGGGTGATCATCGGCGACCTCGTCGGCGCGGACGACGACGGCGCGCGGGCGCTGCAGAACGAGATCGAGCGGCTGCGCGATCCCGCGCACATGAAGATGCACAGCGCGCGAGAGATCGAGGGGCTGCTCGCCGGCGAGGGCTTGACCGTCACCGGCCGCGCCGCGGGGGCGACGGGCCGGGAGTTGGGCGAGTGGCTGCGCCTGGCCCACACGCCGCCGGACCGTGCGGCGCTGGTCCGCGGCCGGCTGCTGGAGACGCTCCCGGACGACCGCGCCGGCATGAACGCGTCCCTCGACGGCGACGCCGTGCGATTCATCCACCGCTGGGGGATCGTGGCCGCGCGAAAGCCCTAACATCAAAGCATAACAACATCTTAACGCCGAACATCCCCGCCCGATCGGGCGTTCCTGGTATACTAGCCGGTACATCGCTCATCGTTGGGGGCGTGGTTTGCTATGGGCCATCTCACCGCACCGCTGCTGCAACCGCGCGTCGTCGCCGACATGATCGGGCTGTCGCCCGCCTCGTTGCGGCGCTGGGACGCGGCGCTGCTGCCGGGCGCCGACCGGCGTCCGCGGCGTTACTCCTGGGCGGAAGTGGAGATCCTCCAGCGCGCCGTCCATCAGGCCTCGGGCCGAGGAGGCACCCCCGCGGCGTTCCAGGGCATGCGTGCCGTCCCGTCGCCGCGCGCAGGAGGCGCATCTTTGGCCCTGGGCCTAGGGCGTGAGCCGAAGACGCCCGCAGGCCCAGACGCGGCCGGAGGTCCTGCGCCAGACCGGGCAAGAGGCCGCGCGCGGGCCACCGGGCGGCGCCGCCGGGCCCGGCGCAGCATCGTGATCGTCGGCCTTCCGCGAAGCGCCCGCCGGCGCGAGCGCCGCGCGCCGCACTGACGGCGGACCACCCCGCGGAGAACGACCGCATGAGGGTGTACCTCGACTACGCGGCCACGACGCCGGTAGACCTGCGCGTGCTCCAGGCGATGCTGCCGTACTTCACCGAGCACCCCGGCAACGCGAGCAGTCTGCACGGGTTTGGCCAGGAGGCGCGCGCCGCGGTCGACCGCGCCCGCGTCGAGGTGGCCTCGCTCCTCGGCGCGCGTCCGGGCGAGATCGTGTTTACCAGCGGCGCCACCGAAGCGGACAATCTGGCGGTCGTCGGCGTCGGCTCGGCCCCGTCTGCGCGGGGCGGTGCGCCCCGTGGCCGGCACATCATCACGTCCGCGATCGAGCACCATGCGGTCCTTGAAGCGTGCCACGTCCTTCAGGAGCGCGGCTACGAGCTGACCGTCGTCCCGGTCGGGTCTTCGGGCATCGTGGACCCCGACGACGTCCGCCGGGCCGTGCGGCCGGACACGTCGCTCATCTCGATCATGGCCGCCAACAACGAGATCGGTACGCTGCAGCCGCTCGCGGAAATCGGGACAATCGCGCGCGAGCACGGCGTGCCGTTTCACTCGGACGCCACGCAGTGGGTCGGCGCCCTGCCGGCGCGCGTCGACGACCTGCGCGTCGATCTCCTGTCGCTCTCCGGACACAAGCGGTACGGACCGAAAGGCGTCGGCGCGCTGTACGTGCGCACCGGGACGCCGCTCGTTCCGCTGCAGCGCGGAGGCGGGCACGAGCGGGGACGGCGCGGCGGCACGGAAAACGTGCCGGGCATCGTCGGCCTGGGGGCGGCGCTGCGCATCGCCGGCGTCGAGATGGACGATGAAGCCGAGCGGCTCACCGCGCTGCGCGACCGCCTGATCGCGGGGGCGTTGGCGATTCCGGGCGTCGTGCTGAACGGCGATCCTGCGCGCCGGCTGCCCAACAACGTCAACCTGTCCGTCGAGGGCACCGACAGCCAGTCGCTCGTCATCGCCCTCGACCTCCGCGGCGTCGCGGTGAGCGCGGGGTCGGCGTGCTCGTCCGGGACCCTCGAAGCGTCGCACGTGTTGAGCGCGCTCGGGGTGCCGGCGGAACGCGCGATGTCCGCGGTGCGCCTTACGCTCGGCCGTCCCACCACGACCGTTGAGATCGACGAGGCGCTGGCGACGCTGCGAACGGTAGTGGCGCAGCTCCGGCAGGCCGCGTAGGCCGCGCCCGGGACGCAGTCCGGCCTCGCCGCCTGAGGCCGCGTTGACACACCTTAGCGCTTCTGCAATTATGAACTTTGAGCGTCGTCGGGCGCGCCGCTCACAGCGTTCTCTTCCAGAGGGGCACATCGATGTCGGGCTATATCCCCGTTCTGGTGCACTTCGCGCTCGCGCTTCTCCTCGCCGGCACGCTGATGGGGCTCCACATGGCGGTCGGAGGCCGGCGCGCGACGCTGCAGAAAGGCCTGCCGTATGAAGCCGGGGTGTGGCCGGCCGGCAGCGCCCGCCGCCGCGTCCCCGTACGCTACTATCTCATTGCGATGCTCTTCATCCTGTTCGACGTCGAGATCGTCTTTGTCTATCCGTGGGCGGTCTTGGTCCGGGAGCTGGGGCCCGCCGGAATCGCCGAGATGTTCACGTTCCTCGGGCTGCTCGCAGTCGGCTATCTCTACGTCCTGAAGCGGGGGGCCCTCGAGTGGGAGTGATCCAGTCGGAGCGCGACGTCGAGCGGAACGTCCTCACGACGACCGTCGACCGGGTGCTCAATTGGGCGCGCGCGGGCTCCGTGTGGCCGGTTCAGTTCGGCCTGGCCTGCTGCGCGATCGAGATGATTGCGAGCGCCGCCTCGCGCTTCGACATCGCGCGGTACGGGTCAGAGCTGTTCCGTGCCTCGCCCCGGCAGGCCGATCTGATGATCGTGGCCGGCCGCGTCAGTCAGAAGATGGCGCCGGTCCTGCGGCACATCTACGACCAGATGCTCGAGCCGAAGTGGGTCATCGCGATGGGCGACTGCGCCAGCACCGGCGGACTCTACAACAACTACGCGGTCGTGCAGGGCGTCGACAAGGTGGTGCCGGTGGACGTCTACATCGCCGGCTGCCCGCCGCGTCCCGAAGCGCTCCTCCACGGCCTCGGCCTTCTCCAAAATTTGATCGCGCGCGGCGCGACCGCGAGGCAGCTGCGATGACATCGTGGCCGGCGGCGCCGGTTTCTTGGTTGCCGGCGCGTCCTTGGGTGGCGCCGCAGGCCCAGGGTCGGCCGACACTGACTACCGGATGGATCGCCAAGCCGTGAATCACGAGTCGCTCCTCGACCGGCTGCGCCCGCACGTGCCGTGGGGCCTCACGACGCCGCGGGAAGAGCGGGGCCGCTCGATCATCTTCGTGACGGTCGGCGCGCTGCTCGACGTGCTCGGCGCCGCCCGGGACCGCCTCGGCCTCGACATGCTGGTCGATCTCACGGCATGGGACCGCATCCCCGCGTCGCCGCGGTTCGAGGTCGTCTACCTGCTCGGCCGCGCCGGCTCCGCCGACCGGCTGACGGTGAAGGTGCAGGCGGACGGCGACCCGCCGCGCCTGCCGACCGCGACGGGTCTCTACCGCGCGGCCGCTTTCGCCGAGCGCGAGGTCTACGACATGTTCGGCGTCGTCTTCGACGGCCACCCCGATCTGCGGCGCATTCTCATGCCGGACGACTGGGAAGGCCACCCGCTGCGGCGCGACTATTCGCTGTCCGAGGAGCCGGTCGAGTTTCACGGCCACACGCCGAAGGTGCCGAGCGCGATCATTCCTTACTTCCCGCCGGGGAGCGGATCCGGATCGGGAGGCACGACGCCGCCCGGCGGCCCGCAGCCATGAAATCAACGGCGGCCGGCACAGGCACGAACCATGCCGAAGGCGAGGTGCTGACGCTCAACGTCGGGCCGCAGCACCCGGGGACCCACGGCGTCCTCCGCGTGGTCGTCGAGCTCGACGGCGAGATCATCCGGCGCGCGACCCCGGAGATCGGGTATCTCCACACCGGCATCGAGAAACAGATGGAGGCGCGCACCTACCTCCAGAACGTCACGCTCGTCGACCGGATCGAGTACCTCGCCAGCTACAACGAAGAGATGGCGTTCTATCAAGCGGTCGAGCGGCTGCTCGGCGTCGAGCCGCCGCCGCGGGCGCGCGCAATCCGGATTTTGATGTGTGAGTTGAACCGGATCGGCAGCCATCTCATGTTCCTCGCCGCGGGCACGCTGGACGTGAACGTCACCAGTGTGTTTATGTACGCGATGACCGACCGGGAGAAGTACCTCGATCTGTCGGAGATGTTGTCGGGCCAGCGCATGATGCCCGGCTACTTCCGGCCGGGCGGCGTCGCCCAGGATCTGCCGGACGGCTTTGTCGCGGCGGCGCGGACGTTCCTCGACGGTCTGCCCGGACGGCTCGACGAGTACGAGCGGCTTCTCAGCGACAACCTCATCTGGCGGGAACGGCTCGAGGGCGTGGCGCCGCTCGCGCGGGAAGACGCGATCGCGCTCGGCGCCACGGGGCCGGTGCTCCGCGGGTCGGGGATCGCGCACGACTGCCGGAAGCTGCTGCCGTACGGCGGCTACGACGAATACGACTTCGACGTTCCGGTCCGCGCGGAAGGCGACGCGTACGCCCGCTATCTCGTGCGCATGGAGGAGATGCGCCAGAGCCGGCGGATCGCGCTACAGGTGCTCGACCGGCTGCCGGACGGGCCGATCATCGTCGACGACCGCAAGATCGCGCTGCCGCCGCGGGCGGAGCTTGCGCGCAGCATGGAGGCGGTGATCCATCAGTTCAAGCTGGTGAGCGAGGGGATTCATCCGCCGGCCGGGGACAGCTACGTGGCGACCGAATCGCCGCGGGGGGAGAAGGGCTACTTCGTCGTGAGCGACGGCAGCAACAGGCCGGTCCGGGCGCACGTCCGCGCGCCGTCCTTCTACAATTTGCAGACGCTGCCGGCGATGATCGAAGGCCATCCGCTCTCCGATCTCGTCGTCGCGATCGCGAGCATGGACATCGTGCTCGGAGACATCGACCGCTGATGGCCCGGATGCTGACCGCGGAGACCCTCGAGGCGATCGCCCGGGCCCGCGCGCGGTATGCGCGCGCGCAGTCCGCGCTGCTGCCCGCCCTGCACGCCGCGCAGGCACAGGTCGGGTACCTGCCGGAGCCGGCGCTGGCCGACGTCGCCGAGGCGCTCGGCGTGCCGGTCACCGAGGTCGCCGCGGTCGCGACGTTCTACTCGATGTTCCACACCGAGCGGGTCGGTCGGCACGTCGTCCGCGTGTGCACGAACCTCGCGTGCCATCTCAACGGCGCGGATCAGGTGATGGACCGGTTGTGCGACCGGCTGGGGATCCGGGCCGGCCAGACGACGCCGGACGGCGTGGTCTCGCTGGAAATCGCGGAGTGTCTGGCTGCGTGCGAAGAGGCGCCGGTGCTGCTCGCCGACGCCGACCGCGTCGCGCGGGTCACACCCGAGGGGGTGGACGATCTGGTCCGGAGGCTCCGTGCCGATGGCTGAGCTGATCGTGACCCGGCACCTCGGGCCGGAGCGGGCGTCCATCGACGCGTACCTGGCCACCGGCGGGTACCGGGCGGCGGCGCGCGCGCTCAAGGAGCTGACGCCCGACCAGGTGACCGACATGGCGGAGCGGAGCGGCCTGCGGGGCCGCGGCGGCGCGGGCTTCCCGACCGGCCGGAAGTGGAAGCTCACGCCGAAGCGCGAAGGGGAGACGCGGTATCTGGTCGTCAACGCGGACGAGGGCGAGCCCGGCACCTTCAAGGACCGCACGCTGATCGAGGGCGATCCGCACGCGATCCTCGAGGGCAGCCTCATCGCCGCTTACGCGAACGGCGTGCACCACGCCTACGTCTACCTGCGCGGCGAGTTCTTCCTCGGATTTGAGCGATTGAGCCGGGCGCTCGCGGAGGCCTACGGGCGGGGCTACTTCGGGACGAACATTCTCGGCACCGGCTTCGACCTCGAGCTGACGATTCACCGCGGCGCCGGCGCCTACATCTGCGGCGAAGAAACCGCGCTGCTCGAGAGCCTGGAGGGCCGGCGCGCGTTCCCGCGGCAGAAGCCGCCGTACTATCCCGCGGTGCGCGGCCTCTACGACCGGCCGACGGTGCTCAACAACGCCGAGACGATGGCGCACCTCCCGCACGTCATTGCGATGGGGCCGGAGGCGTACAAGGCGGCGGGGCCGCCGATCCTTTACTCCGTATCGGGCCACGTCGTGCGGCCAGGCGTGAAGGAGCTGCCGATCGGGACCTCGCTTCGCGAGATCATCTTCGAGCATTCGGGCGGCCTGCGTCCGGGCCGGACCCTCAAGGCCGTCTATCCCGGCGGCTCCTCGTCGGCCATCCTGCTGCCGGAGCATCTCGACGTCCCGGCGGACTTCGACTCGCTCGCGAAGATCGGGACGATGCTCGGGTCGAGCGCGATCATCGTGATGGACGACACGGCCTGCATCCCGGCGGTGATCGGGCGGGCCGTGGAGTTCTACCGCGATGAATCGTGCGGGAAGTGCACGCCGTGCCGCGAGGGCACCGTGTGGCTCGGCCAGATCTTCGAGCGCATCCTCGACGGCCGCGGCCGGATGGAAGATCTCGACCTCCTCGACGGCATCAGCCGCAACATGACGGGCACGTGCTTCTGCCTGCTCGGCGAGAGCGTGCCGCCGAGTCTGCGCGCGTCCCTCAAGTATTTCCGCGACGAGTACGTGCAGCTGATCGAGGCCGGCGGCCGCGGGGGGGCCGCGGCCTCCCGGCGCGGGGAAAGCGTGCCGGCGTGAGCCCCGAGGACCGCGGCGGTCCCGATGCCGGCGGGCGCGCCGCACCGGCGCCCCGGACCGGCCCCACGACCGGGCAGGGGACCGAGGCGACACGGCGGCCGGTTCCGGCCGCGCCCGCGGCCGGAGGTCCAGCCGCGGATCGGGCGGGCGGCGGGGCGGGGCCGGCCGTGCCGATGGTGCACCTGACGATCGACGGCCGCGCGGTGGCGGTCCCGAAGGGCACGACGGTATGGCATGCCGCGCGGCAGCTCGGCATCGAGATCCCGGTGTTCTGCTACCACGACCACATGCCGCCGATCGGCGCGTGCCGGATGTGCTTCGTCGAGGTAGAAAAGATGCCGAAGCTCGCCACCTCGTGCACCCTCGAGGCAGGCGAGGATATGGTCGTGCGCACGAACACCGAGCGCGTGAAACAGGGACAGCAGGGCATCCTCGAATTTCTCCTGGTCAACCATCCGCTGGACTGCCCGATCTGCGACAAGGGCGGCGAGTGTCCGCTCCAGGACAACACGCTCAAATTCGGGCCCGGCGCGAGCCGCTTCGTCGAGACCAAGCGTACCTACGGCAAGCACGTGCGCATGGGGCCGGCGCTGGTGCTGGACCGCGAGCGCTGCGTGCTGTGCTGGCGGTGCGTCCGCTTCGGCGAGATCATCGCCGGCGACGACGCGTTGAAGGGCTTCGAGCGCGGGTATCACAGCCAGATCGCCACGCCCTTCATGGACCCGGTGGAGAGCAAGTTTATCGGAAACACGATCGCGATCTGTCCGGTCGGCGCGCTGACGAGCGCCACGTACAGGTTCCGGTCGCGTCCGTGGGACAACCGGCACGCCCAGAGCGTGTGCCCGCACTGCGGCTGCGGGTGCGCGACGACGCTCGACGTGCGCGACAACGACGTCACGCGGATGCGGGCGCGCGAGCATCCCGAGGTCAACGACGTCTGGCTGTGCGACAAGGGGTTCTTCGGGTACGAGTTTACCGGCGCCGCCGACCGGCTGCGCACGCCGCTCGTGCGGGACGGTGGAAGGCTGCGTGAGGCCGTCTGGGACGAGGCCCTGGACCGGATCGCGGCGGCGCTGCGCAAGACGCCGCCCGACCAGATCGGCGTCATCGGCGGGGCGTCCGGCACGAACGAAGACGCGTATCTGTTGACCCGCCTGTTCCGCGGCGTGGTCGGCACGAACTCGATCGACTTCCGCGACGATACCGCGTTCCCGCATCCGGCCGCCGAGGCGCCGTGGGGCCTCGGGTTCCCCATCGCCGACGTGGAGCGCGCCGACGTGATCGTTCTGCTCGGGTGCGATCTCACGGAGGAGTATCCGATCGTGTGGCTGCGGGTGAAGAAGGCGGTCGACCGCGGCGCCCGCCTCGTGATCGCCAACCCGTGGACGCCCGAGATCGCCCGGTGGGCACGGCGCGCGTTCACGTACCGCCGCGGGAGCGAGCCCGCGATTGTCGAGGCGCTCAGTGGGGGCGCCGTGGACGGCGCCGCCGCCGGCACGGAGGCGCTGCGCGATGCGGCGGCGCTGTTCGGCGCCGCGGAGCGGCCGCTCGTGCTCGTCGGCCGCACCGCCCTCGAGCAGCCGGAGGGGGTGGCGGTAGTCGCCGCGCTCGGCGCGCTTCGGGAAGCGCGGCCCGCGGTCGCGGTGGGCCTTCTGCGCGGCCGCGGCAACGCCGGGGGGGCGCAGGCGCTCGGACTGCTGCCCGATATGCTGCCGGGCTACCGGCCGCTCGCCGACGCGGCCGCGCGCGGGGCGGTGGAAGCCGTATGGGGCCGGCCGGTGCCGGCCGCGCCGGGACGCACCGTCCGGGAGATGCTGGCCGCGGCCCGCGCCGCCTCCCTGCGGATGCTGTACGCGGCCGGCGCCGATCCGGCCGCTTCATATCCCGACGCGGGCGCGTGGCAGGCCGCGCGGGAGCGGCTCGAGCTGCTCGTCGTTCACGAGACATTTCTCACGCGGACCGCGGCGTCCGCCGACGTGGTGCTCCCTGTGCTCACCTACGCGGAGCGGGCCGGCACCGTCGGCAATCTCGAGGGACGCGTGCAGCGCCAGGACCAGGCGGTGCTCGGCCCGGGAGAGGCGCGCTCCGATTCCGAGATCTGGACCGCGCTGGCCGCCCGGCTGGGCGACCCGTTCGCATTTTCGTCGTGGGAAGACGTCTCGGCTGAGATCGCGCGGCTTGTCCCCGGGTGGTCCGAGGATGCCCGCGTCGCGCCCCCGCCGATCCCGGCGCGCGCGCGGGACGCCGCGGCGCTCGCGGGAGCGCGCGGCGCGGCCCCCTCCGGCGACGGCGGGCCGAACGGCGCGCTGCTCCTGGTGACGGGCACGCGGCTGTTCGACCGCGGCACGGCGGCCCGACGGTGTCCCGGCATTCGGAGCCAGGCGGGCGAGCCATTCGTGGCGCTCGCTCCCGGGGACGCCGCACGGTTGGGGATCGCCGACGGCGGCCTGTGCGAGGTGCGGTCCGCCCAGGGCGCGCTGCGGCTCGCGGCGCGCGTGTGGCCGGGGCTGCATCCCGGGCACGCCTACGTGCCCTGGGGGTACGACGCGGCGCCCGTCGCGACGCTGCTCGACGAGGGCGGGCCGGGGTCGGTCACCGTGCGGGCGCTGCTGCCCGCGGGGCGGTAGGCGCTCGATGGCAACGACGGTGCTGGTCGCCGCGATCAAGAGCGCGGTGGTGCTCGGCGGGGTGCTGACCGCGTTCGCCTACACGACGCTGCTCGAGCGCCGGCTGCTGGCGCGGTTCCAGCTGCGGGTCGGGCCGAACCGGGTCGGGCCGTGGGGGCTCCTGCAGCCGCTCGCCGACGGGATCAAGCTCATCTTTAAGGAAGATTTTCGCCCCGCCGGAGCGGACGCCGTCGTGTATCTGGCCGCGCCGCTGATCTCCGTCGTCGCGGCGCTGTTCGTTTACGCGGTGATCCCGATCGGCCCGCCGGTGCGCCTGTTCGGCCGCGAGGTCACGCTGTACATCGCCGACGTCAACATCGGTATCCTGCTCGTGCTCGCCGCGAGCAGCATCGGGGTCTACGGCGTGATCCTGGGCGGCTGGTCGTCCGACAGCAAGTACTCCTTGATCGGGGGGCTGCGCTCGAGCGCCCAGGTGCTGTCCTACGAGCTGTCGCTCGGCCTCGCGGTGCTCGGGGTGATCATGGCCGCCGGGTCGCTGAGCCTCGTGGACATCGTCGACGCGCAGGGGAGGGGCTGGTTCATCTGGCGCCAGCCGCTCGCGTTCGTGCTGTTTCTGATCGCGGCGTTCGCCGAAACGAACCGCGCGCCGTTCGATCTGCCCGAGTCCGAACAGGAGCTGATCGGCGGATTTCAAACCGAGTACGGCGGCTTCAAGTTCGCGATGTTCTACGTCGGCGAATACGTCGGCGTCATTACGATGGGCGCGCTTGTGACCACGTTGTTTCTCGGCGGGTGGCGAGGGCCGTTCCTGCCGCCGGTGCTGTGGTTTCTGATCAAAGTCTTCCTGGTGGTCTGCTTCTTCATCTGGGTCCGGGCGACGCTGCCGCGGGTCCGCTACGATCATCTGATGGCGCTCGGCTGGAAGATCCTCATCCCGGCGGGGCTGCTCAACGTCGCGGCGACCGCGTGCCTCATCGTGTGGGCCGCGCGGTGACCCGGCGCCTCCGCCAGGCTTGGTCCATGCTCAAGGGGCTCGGCGTCGTCGGCCGCTATCTGTTCCGGGCGCCCGTGACGACGTCGTACCCCGACCGCAAGCCGGGCGTGCAGCCGCGGTTCAAGGGCCGGCACTACCTGACCCTCTTCGCCGACGGCATGGAACGGTGCGTCGGCTGCGAATTGTGCGTCATCGTTTGTCCGAGCCAGTCGATCTTCGTGCGCGCGGCCGAGAACGACCCGCTGGCGCCGCACTCCAAGGGCGAGCGGTACGCGACCGACTTTCAGATCAACATGCTGCGCTGCATTTTCTGCGGCTTCTGCGAGGAGGCGTGCCCGACCGGGGCGATTGTGCTGGGGCATGAGTACGAACTGAGCGGCACGACGCGCGGTGACCTGATCTACACGAAAGACCGCCTGACCGAGCGGCACCCGGGCGAGTCCGGACGCGATCCCGCCCGTGAGGTGTAGGTAGCGTGGACGTGGTCCTGTTCGGGATCACGGCCGTCTGCGCGCTTGCCGGGGGCGCCGGCGTGGTGCTGTCGCGGCGGCCCGTGCACAGCGCGCTCGGCCTGCTGCTCGTGCTGATGAGCCTGGCCGTCGACTACCTGCTGCTCGGCGCGCAGTTCATCGCCGCGGCGCAGGTCATCATTTACGCCGGGGCGATCGTCGTGTTGTTCGTCTTCATCATCATGCTGCTGGGCGAGAGGGGCGAGTACCTCGGGGGCGGCGCCTTCACCGGTCCCGCGGGGGTGCCGCTCGTCGTCGCGCTGTGCGCGCTGCTCGCCGCCGGCCTCATCGACCTCGTGGCGCGTGCGTATCCTCCCGCCGCCTCGCCCGCGTCCTCGTTCGGAACCATCCAGGACGTGGGACGCGCGCTGTTTGGACGGTACCTGCTGCCGTTCGAGGCCGCGTCGCTCGTGCTGCTGGCCGGCATGATCGGCGCGGTGGCGCTGGGGCGCCGCCTGGGGCCGCGAACATGAGCGTTCCCGCGGCGTACTATCTCGGGCTGAGCGCGGTGCTGTTCGCCATGGGCGCCGCGGGCGTGCTGGTGCGCCGCTCCGCGCTCATCGTCTTCATGTCGATCGAGCTGATGCTCAACGCGGTCAACCTCACGTTGGTCACGTTCGCGCGGCTTCACGGCTCCGTCGACGGGCAGGTGCTCGTCTTCTTCGTGCTGGTGGTGGCCGCGGCCGAGGTCGTGGTCGGCCTCGCGATCATCGTGGACGTGTTCCGGTCCCGTGAGACCGTGGACGTCGACGACGCGGACGCGCTCCGCGGATGAATCTCGTGACGGCCGCCGCCGTCTTGATCCCGCTGCTGCCGCTCGCCGGCTGGGCCGTGCTCGGCCTATGGGGCGGCCGGTGGCCGGCCCGCGCGGCGGGGTGGTTTGCTTCCGCCACGGTGGCCGCGTCGTTCGCGGCCGCGGTCGCGCTGTTCCAGGCTCTCGCGGCGCTGCCCGCGGCGTCGCGCAGCGTCGAGGTCGACGTGTACCGGTGGATCACCGCCGGCCCCGTCGTCATCCCGTTTCGCCTGCTCGCGGACCCGCTGTCGGCGGCGATGGCCCGCGTCGTCGCCGGCGTCGGTACCTTGATCCACATCTATTCGATCGGCTACATGGCGGGCGATCCCGGGTTCGCCCGCTACTTCGCGTACATGAACCTGTTCATGGCGGCGATGCTGCTGCTCGTGCTGGCCGGCAACCTCGCGGTCATGTTCATCGGCTGGGAGGGCGTCGGTCTCTGCAGCTACCTGCTGATCGCGTTTTGGTTCGACCGGCCGGCGGCCGCCCGGGCAGGGGTCAAGGCGTTTGTCGTCACGCGCCTGGGGGACGTCGGCTTCCTGCTCGGCATCTTCGCCGCGTTCGGGGTGTTCGGCACGCTGGATTTCACCGCGATCACGCGGGACGCCGCCTCCCGGCTGGCCCTCGGCGGTAGTGGGGCCACCGCGATCGCGCTGCTGCTGTTTCTCGGCGCGGTGGGCAAGTCGGCGCAGCTTCCGCTGTACGTCTGGCTCCCCGACGCGATGGAAGGCCCCACACCCGTCAGCGCGCTCATTCACGCCGCCACGATGGTGACGGCCGGCGTCTACATGATCGTCCGTCTGCACGCCCTCTATCTGCGGGCGCCCTTCGCGCTCGACGTCGTGGCCGTCACCGGCGCCGTCACCGCGATCTTCGCGGCCTCCGTGGCGCTCGTGGAGCCGGACCTGAAGCGCCTGCTGGCGTACTCGACGATCAGTCAGTTGGGGTACATGTTCCTCGCGGTCGGCGTCGCCGCATGGGGCGCCGGCATGTTTCACTTGATGACGCACGCGTTCTTCAAGGCGCTGCTGTTCCTCGCCGCCGGCGCGGTGATGCACGCGCTCGGCGGGGAGACCGACATGCGCAAGATGGGCGGCCTCGGCCGCCGGCTGCCGAAAACGGCCGCGGCCTTCGGCGCGGGCGCGCTCGCGCTCGCCGGGATTCCGCCGCTCGCCGGCTTCTTCAGCAAGGAGCAGATCCTCGGCGACGTGTTCGCGGCGGGGCACGTGTGGCTGTGGGCCGTCGGGCTCATCACGGCCGGCCTGACGGCGTTCTACATCACCCGCGCCTACGTGCTCACGTTCGGGGGCTTTGAGTTCATGGTTGCCGACCGCGGGTCGGCCGGCACCGGCGCTTCGGCGGACGGCCCCGCCCGGTCCGCCGGCGGGGCGCATGCCGCCGGATCCGCGCCGCACGACCCCCCGCCGGTGATGTGGTGGCCGGTCGCGGCGCTGATCTTCCTCACGGTCGTCATGGGGATCATCCTCGAGCATGTCATTCCGCTCGCCGCGTGGCTGCGGCCGGCGCTCGAGGCCGGGGTGCCGCGGGCCGCCGGGTCGGCCGTGCCGGCCGAGCAGCAGGGTGCGATGCACGCGCTGCTTCTGCTCGCGGGCATCGCGGTAGCGGTGGCCGGCATCGTCCTCGGATGGCTTGTCTACGCGCGCGGGGCAATTCGTGGGCGGGCACCGGGACTCGGAACGCTCCTCGCCCATCGTTTCTTCATTGAGGATCTCTACGCCGTCGCCGTGGTGGCGCCGTCGAGAGCGGTCGCGGCCGGGGCCGCGGCGTTCGACCGCGCCGTGCTCGATCGGGCGGTCCTCGGCGTCGCCGGCGGCATCGGGCGCAGCGGCGCGGCGCTCCGCCGCCTCCAAAGCGGGTACCTCCGGCAGTACGCGGCGTTCGTCCTGATCGGCACGCTGCTGATCCTCGCGTATTGGCTGTGGCGGCCGTGAGCGCCTGGGCGCTCAGCGCGCTGATCGCGCTGCCCATCGCGGGCGCCGTCGCCGTGGCCGCCGTTCCGAGGCACCGGCCCGGCGCCGCGCGCGCCGTCGGGTTCGCCGCCGCCGGCCTCGCGTTTCTGCTCGCCGCGTGGGTCTGGACCGCGTTTCGCCCGGGTCAGTCCGGGCTGCAGTTCGAAGAGCGCGCCGCGTGGGTGCCCGCGGCCGGCATCGGCTACCATCTCGGCGTCGACGGCCTCTCGGTCAGCCTGACGGCGCTGGTCGCGCTGCTGGTGCCGCTGGCGATCGTGGTCTCGGCCGACCAGGTCAAGGAGCGCGGCCAAGGATTCGTGCTGACGCTGCTGCTGCTCGAGGCGGGCCTCCTGGGGACGTTTCTGGCGCAGGATCTCGTCCTGTTCTACGTGTTTTGGGAAGCGATGCTCATTCCGATGTACTTCCTGATCGCGTTGTGGGGCGGGCCGGCGAGGCGCGGCGCCGCGATCAAGTTTCTCCTGTACACGCTGTCCGGCAGCGTGCTGATGCTGCTGGCGATCATCGCCGTTTATCTGCAGGGCGGGCGGGTCCTCGGCGCGCCGACGTTCGATCTGCCGGCGCTGCTCGCCCGGCCGCTCGGCGTGTCCCCGGCGTTCGAGGCGCTGCTCTTCGGCGCGTTCGCGGTGGCGTTCGCGATCAAGATGCCTGTCTGGCCGCTGCACACCTGGCTGCCCGATGCCTACGCCGAGGCCCCCCCGGTGGTGACGGTGCTGCTCGCCGGGCTGATGGCCAAAGCCGGCGCGTACGGCCTGCTGCGGTTTTGTCTGCCGCTGTTTCCCGACGCCGTGCGCGTGTGGGGGCCGCTGCTCGCGTCGCTCGGAGTGGCCGGGATTTTGTACGGCGGCGCGGTGGCGTGGGCGCAGGACGACCTGCGGCGGCTGCTCGCGTACGGGAGCCTCAGCCACATGGGCTTCATTCTGCTCGGCATCTTCGCGCTTAACGTTGAGTCCGTCCAGGGCAGCGTCCTCCAGATGATCAACCACGGCGTCAGCACGGGGGCGTTGTTCGTGCTCGCGGGGATGCTGATCGGCCGGACCGGCCACGCGCGCACGGACGCATACGGCGGGCTCGCGGCGGCGACCCCGGCGCTCGCGGCGGTGACGCTGATCGTCGTCGCGTCCTCGCTCGCGCTGCCGGGCACCAACGGGTTCGTGGGCGAGTTTCTGATCCTGCTCGGCGCGTTCCAGACGCACCCGGTCCACGCGGTACTGGCCACGCTCGGGATCGTACTCGCCGCGGCGTATCTGTTGGCCTTCGTCGGCCGGATCTTCCACGGGCCGCTGCGCGCCGATCTTCGGGGCCTGCCGGATCTCCGCCCGCGGGAATACGCGGTGCTGGCGCCGCTCATCGCGATTATCTTCTGGGTAGGGTTCGTGCCCGGTCCGCTGCTCGACCGCAGCGAGGCGACGGTGAGGGCGCTGCTCAAGCCGCCCGCCACGTCCACGCCGATTCCGGCGATGGCGTCGAGACCGCCCCGGGGCCCGGTGGTCCGGCCGTGACCTGGAACGACCTCGCCGCGGCGGCGCCGGAGGCGGTCCTCGTCCTGACCGCGTGCGCCGTGCTGCTCCAAGATGCCTGGGCGACCGGCGGCGCGCTCGAAGCCGAGCGCCGCGGCGCGGTCACCACGTGGCTCACGGTGGCGGGGGTGTGTGTCGCCGCGATCGCCGCCGCCCCGGTCCCGCCGGCCGAGATCGCGGCCTTCGGCGGCATGTACGTCCGCGACGGTATCACGCGCCTCGCCGATCTCATCACGCTCGGAACCGCCGGCGTCGGCGTCCTGCTCGCCGACGGATACGTCCGCCGCATGCGGCTGCCGGCCGGCGAGTTCTGCGCGCTGCTCCTCCTCAGCGCCGTGGGCGCGATGCTGATGGCCGCGAGCCGTAATCTCATCGTGCTGTTTCTCGGTCTCGAGGTCCTCAGTCTGCCGCTCTACGTCCTGGCGGCGATCGCCCGGCGCAGCGCACGCTCGCAGGAGGCCGGCCTGAAATACCTCCTGCTCGGCGCGTTTGCGACCGCGTTTTTCGTGTACGGCGTGGCGCTGGTGTACGGCGCGGCGGGCACGCTCGACCTGCGGGCCCTCGGCGCGGTGCCGGCGTCGCCGCTGCTCGGCGGCGGGCTCGCGCTGCTCACGATTGGACTCGGCTTCGAGGCCGCGCTGGTGCCGTTTCACAACTGGGCGCCGGACGTGTACGAGGGTGCGCCGCTCCCCGCCGTGGCCTTCATGTCGGTCGCGGCCAAGGTCGGCGCGTTCACCGGGCTGATCCGGGTCTTTCCGCAGGGACTCGCGCACTTGGCGCCCGTCTGGGGGCCGATGCTCCAGACGCTCGCGATCGCGACGATGGTGCTTGGGAATCTCGCCGCGCTGCCGCAGACGAACGTGAAGCGCCTGCTGGCCTACTCGAGCGTCGCGCACGCCGGCTATCTGCTGATCGGTGTGGCGGCCGGCGGGCCGGCCGGCGCCGGCGCGGTGCTCTTCTACCTCGCGGTGTACGGAGCGATGAACTTGGGGGCGTTCGGCGTGCTCGTGCTGCTGGAGCGCCGCGGGGCGGAGGCCGACCGCCTCGACGACCTCGCCGGCCTCGCGGGCCGGGCGCCGTGGGCGGCGTGGACGCTCGTCGTCTGTCTCGTCTCGTTGGCCGGGCTCCCGCCGGCCGGCGGCTTCATCGGGAAACTGTATCTGTTCCGGGCGGCGCTCGCGGCCGGCCAAACCGGCCTCGCGGTCGTGGGCGTCCTCACGAGCGTGGTGTCGGTGTTCTATTATATGCGCGTCGCCTACACCGTGTTCTCCGGCGAGGCGCCGGCGGACGTGACGGTGCGGCGGAGCGCGATGGCCGGGGCGGCGCTGGCCGCGGCCGCCTCCGGCGTACTGATCTACGGGATCGTTCCCGCGCGGCTGACCGCCGCCGTCCAGCAGGCTGCCGCGCTGCTCAAGTAGAACTTACCGGGTACGCTATGCCCACCGTGTTGCGCGCCGTGGCTCTGATCCTCTTAATTGTTCTTGCCGGCGCAATCTTCCTCAGCAAGCTTCATCGTATCTATCGGCTCATTCGGCTGGGACGCGGGCCCGTGCCGCTCGCGCCGCTGTCCGCGCGGCTGCGGGACTTGGCGGTGCAGGTGCTCTTGCACCGGAGGGTGCTGCGGCGGCCGCTGTTCGGGCTGCTGCACCTGTTCATCTTCTGGGGGTTTCTCGTGCTGCTGACCACGATCGTCCAGGCCGCCGGCGAGGTCATTCAGCCGGGCTGGACGCTGCCGTGGATCGGGGCGTCGCCGCTTCTCGCCGTGGTGCAGGACGTCTTCATCGCCTTGGTGCTGGCCGGCGTCGGGATGGCGGTGTGGTCCAGGGTGGTGCTCCGGACCAAGCGTCTCGAAGGGCAGGATCGCCGCGGCGCCTATCTCATCCTGATCCTGATCGCCGGCATCATGGTCACCCTGCTGGTCTCGCGCGGCGCCCAAGTCGTGCTCGAGCGGCCGGCGTGGGGGCCGAGTGCCTGGCTGTCGAGCCTTGTCGCGCGGCTCTTCGCCGGGGCGACGGCGGCGTCCGTGCGGGCCGTCTACGAGACCGCGCTGTGGGGGCACCTGCTCATCGTGCTGTACTTCCTGACGTTGATCCCCGACGGAAAGCACCTGCACCTGGTGAGCCTCGTCCCAAACATCATGCTGCGCAAGGAGCGCCATCGAGGCGCCCTCGAGCCGATCGACATCGAGCACGCCGAGGTGGTCGGCGTTTCATCGCCGGAGCATCTGACCTGGAAGGATCTCCTGGACACCTTTGCCTGCATGGAGTGCGGCCGCTGCACCGAGGTATGCCCGGCCAACAGCACCGGCAAGGAGCTCGACCCCCGGCGGCTCCACACCGATCTGCGCAAGATGCTCGCCCGGACCGGCGACGCCGCCCCCGCGCTGGTCGGCGGAGTGTTTTCCGACGATTTTCTCTGGCAGTGCCTGACCTGCGGGGCGTGCGTGGAAGAGTGTCCGGCAACGAACGACCACATCGACAAAATCGTGGGCATGCGCCGGCACCTGATGATGGAGCAGGCGCGCGTGCCCAAGACGATTGAAGAGGCCAATCGGAGCCTCGACGTGCGGGGCACGCCGTTTCGCGGCGCCGGGATCACCCGCACGGCGTGGGCGGACGGCCTGGACGTTCCGATCGTGAGCGACGGTCAATCCCCGGAGTGGCTGCTGTGGGTCGGCTGCGCCTCCGCGTTCAACGAGCGAAATCACGCGCCGCTCCGAGCCCTCGTGGACCTGCTGCGGCGGGGAGGCGTGGAGTTCGCGATCCTCGGGGATGCCGAGCAGTGCACGGGAGACCCGGCGCGGCGGATGGGCAACGAGTACCTGTTTCAGACCCTCGCCCAGAAGAACATCGACACGCTGCGCCGCCACGGCGTCTCTAAGATCCTCACGGTCTGCCCGCACTGCTACAACACCCTGAAAAACGAATATCCGCAATTCGGCGGGTCGTTTGACGTGCAGCACTCCACGCAGATGCTGGCGCGGCTGGTGGCCGAGGGGCGCCTGACGCCGGGCGCTTCGGTGGAGGGCACGATTACATACCACGATCCGTGCTACCTCGGCCGGCACAACAGCGAGTACGAAGCGCCGCGGCAGGTGCTGGGGGCGCTGCCCGGGGCGCGCCTCGTGGAAATGGAGCAGTGCCGCGAGCGGGGCTTCTGCTGCGGAGCCGGCGGCGGTCTCTACTGGGTGGACGAGCGCGTGGGGCGGCGCGTCAACCACGTGCGGGGCGACCACATCACCGAGACCGGCGCGGACGTCGTGGCGACGGCGTGTCCCTTCTGCATGATGATGCTGGAGGAGAGCAAGGCGGCCAAGGAAGCCGCGTGGCGTCCGATGGACGTCGCGGAGCTCGTGCGGAAAAGCGTCGCCGACTGACGGACGACGGCCCTTCCGGCCTGCGTTTCGCAGGCCATAGGAAGGGCCGCCATGGCTACCGTGCTACTGCATACCGGTTTCGTGGTCTTGCAGGACACCCCAGGAGATCAAGTCGCTGTCCGTAGTAGAGGCGTTGATGTTCGGGGCGACGTCTTGGCCGCTGCCACCGTGCGCGAAAACGGGGGCCGCCATCAACACCAGAAACACCGCGAGCACCAGCAAGCCCAGTGCCTTGCGAATCGTATTCATAGCGGTTCCTCCTCCTTTCACGAGATATTCATTTTGCCCGGCGGATGGGTTGAATCAAACGTGTCGTGGGGGGAGGAACGGCGTGGACCGAGGAAGCGGGCGGCCCTCCCGGGGGTGGGGGGCTGTGCGGAAGGGCCGCCGCGCCTCGGATTGCATCAACCGAACCTAGCCTCGAAGTTCGCTGCCGAACCCGGCGGGAGCCTCGCCCCGAAGTTCGCTGCCGAACCCGGCCGGAGCCTCGCCCCGGACCTCGCTGCCGTAGCCGATCGAAGTCTCGCCCCGAACCTCGGTGCCGAACCCGGCCGGAGCCTCAGCCAGGTTGATCTCGTGACCGTCGATGACCGGCGACAATGCCACGTTGTTGTCGTGCTCGACGTACGGCGCGTTCGCCTGACTGAGGTCGTGCTCGACGAACACCGGAGAGCCCGACGCCGCCAGCACGATCGCCACCACGGAGAACCCGATCGCCTTCCGGATCGTTTCCATTGTCCTGCCTCCTCCCGATTTGGGCGGTTCGTTTTTGTTGACGGGGCCATCGTACTCGTCTCGGACCGGCACGGCGATGAACCCGCGCACCGCGCGGGCGTGAAACGCATCACACGATCGCCGGAGACGCGTCCGGCAGCGCAGGATCGCTCCGGGGAAGGTCGAACAGGCGCCACGGATGACGCCGCGAGAGTTACTGGTCCGCAGCCCGCTGTTCGCCCAGCTCTCAACGGCGGAGCTGGAGAAGGTCGCCGCGCTCCTGCGGCGCCGCCGCTACCGTCCCGGTGAGCCGGTCTTCCGCGAGGGGGATCCGGGCACCGCGCTCTACGTCGTGGAGACCGGCGAGGTGAAGATTGTCCTCGGCGGCGCGGAGGGCAAAGAGGTCGTGTTGTCGCTGCTCGGGCCGGGCGAGTTCTTCGGGGATCTCGCGCTCCTCGATGGGGAGCCGCGATCAGCCGATGCGGTCGCGACCGGGCCCACCCAAGCGCTCGTTCTGCCGCGCGAGGATTTTCTCCGGCTTCTCCGCGAGTCGCCGTCGGTGGCGGTGAACGTTCTCGCCGCCTTGAGCCGGCGGCTGCGGCGCACGGATCGTCTGGTGCACGACGCCGCGTTTTCGGACGTGCGGACGCGGGTGACTCGTCTTCTTGTCGAACTCGCCGAGACGCGGGGCAAACCCGTCCCCGGCGGCGTGGTGATCGGGCCGCGCCTCACCCAGGGCGACCTCGCCAGCATGGTCGGCGCCACCCGCGAGAGCATCAACAAGTGCCTGCGATATTATGTCGCGCAAGGCCTCGTCCGTCTCGAGCGCGGGCGCCTGGTGCTGACGAACATCGAACGGCTGCGCGCGCAGATCCTCTAGGCCTCGACCTACTGCGCCGCCGATGCCGGGCGGCGGGTGCCCGCCAACGCAAGCGCGCGCAGTCTCGCCGTGACGCGCCTCACCGCCGGCCCCTTCTTGGGCTTGACCACGGCAGCCTGTGACGCCAGTCGCTCCCGAGCCGCGGTCTTTATCGCCTCCGCGCGAACGTCCTCCACGATCTTTTGCACGCTGTAGTAGTCCGTCATCTCCGCCCTCCTCACGCACCGTTGAGTCAATCATTACCACGAGCCGGCCGGGCGCGCTGTGAGCCGGTTCATAGCCGCGCGTCCGTGTTCGCCGTACGCTTGGGCCGTGATTCGACAGCCGGGAGGCGATGGCGATGTGGCCGGAACTGTTTGGCGCGGGGTGTGGACTCGGGCTATTCGTGGCGGCGACGGTAATGGCCGCGCTCGGAGGGTTTGTCTGGTTTGCGATGCGAAGCGCCCGGCCGCTGGGGCCGGATCCCGTGGCTGATCTGTGGGCGCGGTACGAGCACGGTGATTTGACATCCTGGGAGGCGGCCCGGCTCTTCCGGATCGTCGAGGGTCAACAGGCGGCCGCCCAACGGGCGGAGCGGGGGAACTCCCTCATCGCCGGGCGGGCGGAAGCCGAGGGTGCCCGGCGGGGGCTCAGTCCGTCATGGGCCACGGAGCCGGTCGAGCCCGGGTTCGCCGGCTACAGGGTGCGGGCGAGATAGTCCGCGGTCCGAATCGCGAGCGCCACGATTGTCAGGGTCGGGTTGACGGCCGCGGGCCCGACGAAGATGCTGGCGCCGACGACGAACAGGTTCGGACAGCCGTGCACCGCGCCGAACGAATCGACGGCGCCGTCGCCGGCGTCGCGGCCCATCCGGCACGTACCCATGTGGTGCCCGCCGGAGTAGACCGTTTCGATCCCGCGGAGCTGCGCGTCGACGGCGCCGGTCGCCTTGGCAAACCGGTCGAACAGTCCCTGCCCGTAGGCGTACGTCGCTGTGTCGAACTGACTCAGGTTGTAATGGACATGCGCGTACGGATCCCCGAACCGGTCCCGCGCGGAGGATAACGTCACGGTCCGCCCCGGTTCGGGCGCGGTCTCGCTGTGCAGCGTCACGTTCCGCAGCATCGTCAGCGGCGCGAACCGTTCGAGCACCTCGGCGCCGCTTCGGGCGCCGGCCGCGGCGTCCTCCGACCACGGCACGATGTTCGCGGAGAACTCGACCTTTACGGCGCCGTGCCGGCCGCGCGTCGGAGGTCTCAGGAACTGGTGGCTCTGGCCCGTCCATCGGCCGAGCCGGCCCGGCATCATTCGCTCGGCGTAGCGCAGGCTGCCGCTCCAAAGATGGTGGAAGGTCAGACGCCGTCCCACCACATCCGTAAGCGGGACACCGTCCGGGTGGCGGTCGCGGTCCGACAGCAGCAGCAGGCGGGCGTTCTCGATCGCGCCGCCGGCAAGTACGATGGCGGGCGCCCGGAACTCCCGATCGGCGGCGGCCCCATTCGGGCGGTAGACGAGCGACGCCGCGCGCCCGCCGGTGGGGCCCGCGACGATCCGCCTCACGGACGTCTCGCGGTGGATCACGCAGCGGCCGGTGGCGACGGCGCAGGCCAGATGGTAATTCGGGGAGTAGCGGACCCCGATCGGACAGACGTCGCAAGCGCCGAAATTCTGGCAGCCGGGCCGGTCGCCGTAGGCGGCGCGCGTCGCGGCCTGCGGCGTCGTGTGCAGCACGATCCCGGCCGCGCGAAGCCGCGCGGCGAGAATCCGGTCCTCGTAGCCTAACTCGAACGGCGGCAGCGGGAACGGCCGCGAGCGCCGCGGCGCGAACGGGTTGTCCGCGTCGGTGCCCGACACGCCGAGCAGCGCCTCCGCCCGGCCGTAGTACGGCTCCAGATCATCGTATCCGATCGGCCAGTCGTCGCCGAACCCGTAAAGCGTTTTGGTCCGGAAGTCTTCCGGCATCATGCGAAGCGTAATCCCGGCCCAGTGCGTCGCCGTTCCACCGATCACCATGTGACGCTCATGGTCGACGTCGCCGCCGTACGTGCCGGACACCGTCAGACCTTGAAGATCGGACGGCAACCGGTAGGCGGGGTTGTCATAGCGGTGGAAGAAGCGGTCCTCGAACTGCGGCACGTGCGGGTACGGATAGGCCGGGCCGCGCTCGAAGATCTCGACCCGATGTCCACGGGCGGTGAGGAGATAGGCGATCGCGGCGCCGGCGATGCCGGACCCGACAATCGCGACCGCGGGCCGATCAGCGCGGGGCACGGCGGTAGCGGTCGAGTCCGCGCGGTGTCCCCGGCCATCCCTCGTACCCTGTCAGGATCCACGCGTCCGTGACGGCGAACAGCGCGAGCGCCTCGTCGAGGATGAATCGGTCATACGCGGCCCAGGCTCGTCCGCCGGCCGCCATCCAGGCGGCGTCGAGCACCGACCGGGGGGCGCGGGCGCGCGAGGCGGGCCGGAGAACGCGCGCCTGGGCGGCCGTTCCGCAGCCTGCGAAGGCGCAACCGGCCGTGCGCCGCGCGTCGCGATCGATCCGCGCCGCGAAGCGCTCGTACAGCGTGCGGTACCCCGGCAGATGCTCCGCGCGCCACCTGAAATACTCGGCGTAGTGCGCCGGGTCGATGGGCCGGCCGATGACTGTACGCGCGGCGGCCACGAGGGTCGCGAGCGTCGCGTCCGCCACCGGTCCGGGTGCGGTCGCCGTAAGGGCCGGCGACCAGGCCGGACCGCCCGGCTCATTGAGCCACCGCCAGACGCCGAGCGCGGCGGCGGCGCACGCCGCCGCCGCGGCGCCGAGCAGCGTCCGGCGCGAGAGCCGGCGTCTTGGGGGCATCAGGCCAGGGTAGGCCTCCGGTCGGCCCACGGCTGCCTCGCTTCGAACGCCGCGGCCGCGCGCAGGACCGCCGCATCCGCAAACCGCGGGCCCACTATCTGCAGACCGACGGGCAGGCCCGCCGCGGTCCAGCCGGCCGGCACGGTGATCGCGGGGTATCCGGTCATGTTGATCGGGAACGTGAACGCGAGCCAGCCGAGCGCGCCGACCGCCTTGTCTCCGATCTCCTCGTACATATGCCGCCCGAGCGGCAGCGGCGGCGCGGCGAGCGTGGGCGTGAGCAGGAGGTCGTACGTTTTGAAGAATTCGCGGAACGCGTCGTTCAGCGTGCGCCGGACGTTGGCGGCCTGGATGAAGTCGACGGCGCTCGGGCGCTGGCCCATCTCGATGTAGCGGACGAGGCCGGGGTCCATCTTCGCCCGCCACTCCGCGAGATAGGGGATGAGACGCGCGGCGACCGACGCCGGAAAGAGCGCGTTGAACGCGTCCGACGGATCCGTGAAACGGGGCGAACCCTCATCGACGCGGGCCCCGGACTCCTCGAGCCGGCGGGCTGCCGCCTCGGCGAGGCGGCGCACCTCCGGATCGACGGGCGCGTAGCCCCAGTCCGGCGTCCAGGCGGCGCGCACGTTCGTGAGGTCCCCCTCGGCCGCGCGGGCCCAGTCTGTGCCGTCATCCGGCAGCGACGCCAGGTCGCGTGGATCCGGCCCCGCGATCACGGACATCGCGAGCGCCGCGTCCCGCACGGTGCGGGTCATCGGTCCCGCGTGCGAGAGCGTCTCCAGTCCTCCGAAGACGGGCGCCATCGGCACGCGTCCGAGCGTCGGTTTGAAGCCGACGATCCCGCAGCAGCTCGACGGGATCCGGATCGACCCGCCGGCGTCCGTGCCGATCGTGAGCGGGCCCATGCCCGCCGCGACGGCGGCGGCGCCGCCGCCCGTGGATCCGCCCGGCGTGTGATCGAGACTCCAGGGGTTGCGGGTCGCGCCGAAGACCGGATTGTCGGTCGTCGCACGGTAGCCAAACTCGGGCGAGTTCGTCATGCCGACGATCACCGCCCCCGCCGCGCGAAGCCGTTCGACCGCGGGCGCGTCCTCGGGCGAGACGAACCGTTCGAAGATCCGCGACCCCCACGTGGTCCGCACGCCTTTGACCATGATGAGATCTTTGATCGTGACGGGCACGCCCGCGAGCGGGCCGGCCGCCTCGCCGCGCGCGAGGCGCGTCTCGATATCGCGCGCCGTCGCGCGGGCCAGGTCCTCCGTCACGGTCACCAGCGCGTTGATCGACGGGTTCACCGTGGCGATCCGGTCGAGGACCGCCTCGACCGCCTCCGTGGGCGAGACGCGTTTGGCGCGGATGGCGGCGGCGAGCTCCGCCGCCGGCAGGAAACACAGCTCGGTCGCGTTCACGGGCGCACCTCGCGTTGAGTGGGCGGCACGGGCACCATCGTGTTCGGCTCCGCCGCGTTCGACTCCGCGGGGCGGGAGCCCGTCCGGCGCCGGCCGATCCATAGAAACCAAATACCCCATCCGAGCAAGACCACCGCGGCGATCTGGCCGAGCGTCAAGAATAACGGGGTGCGGTCTTCGGGGCGCAGGAGGTCGAGCAGAAATCGCAGCACGGACGAGGCAATGATCGCGGACCACCAGACCGCGCCGTCGAACGGCCGCCTGCGCGCCGCCGCCAGGACGCCGGCGAGGATCGCGAGCGTTCCGGCGATCTCGTAGAGCGGCAGCGGATGCCGGGGGCCGCCGGGAAGGCCCGACACGGCGACGCCCCACGGCAGCGACGTCGGCGCTCCGAACAATTCGCCGTTCATGAAGTTGCCCCACCGCACCAACACGATCGCGACGAGCACCGCCGGCGCCATCGCGTCGAGCAGCCGCCACACCGGCACCCGGTGCCGGGGACACCACCAGGCGAGAAAGACGAGTCCCGCCGCGATCGAGCCGTGCGAGGCGAGGCCGGCGTAGGGCGGCAGGACGGCCGCGAGCGGGCGGCCGGCGAACTCCGAGAGGTGTGAGATGACGTATCCGGCCCGCGCCCCGACGACGAGGACGGCGAGGAACGGCACGGCGATCGCATCGACGACGGCCCGGTCGATGCCGAAGCGCACGGCGAAACGCGCGGTGATCGGAATCGAGAGAAGCAGGGCGAGGCCCATCATGACGCCGTACCACCGCACGGTCAGCGGGCCGACTTCGAAGAGCACCGGGTGCATCGCCGACAGTATAGCATCGGCATGCGGTTGGGCGCGGCCCAGTTGGGCGCGCGCCAATTGACACCCCGGGTGGTGTATGCTAACGTAGGCACCAACTGAATAGCAACTCTTATCCAGAGTGGTCGAGGGACGGGCCCGATGACACCCGGCAGCCTACCAGGTTTTCCCGCCTGGTGTGGTGCTAAATCCCGCGGAAGAACCAATTCCGGTAGATAAGAGGGAGAGATCCCCCTCGGAGTTGGGAGGGGGATTTTTGTTGCGTCCGGATGCGGACGCGGCACCAGATGGGAGGGGAGAGATGGGAGCAACGGAGCTGGTGTGTCGCGAGTGTGGCCGGCGGTACGCGCTCGATCCGATCTTCGTATGCGATGCCTGTTTCGGCCCGCTTGAAGTGCAGTACGATCACGACGGGCTGAACGGTGAGGCGCTGCGGACGCGGATACTCTCCGGTCCGGCGTCGATCTGGCGGTACCAGGATTTTCTTCCGGTCCAACGCGTACCGGCTTGGGACCTCGCTCCCGGCTACCACCCGCTCGTTCGGGCCGAACGGCTCGGCCGGGCCCTCGGGCTCCGCAACCTGTACCTCAAGAACGATACCCGCAACCCCACGTGGTCGTTCAAGGACCGCGTCGTGGCGTGCGCGCTGGCCGCGGTGCACACGTTCAAGTTTGACGTGGTGTCGTGCGCGAGCACCGGCAATCTGGCCAACGCCGTCGCCGCGCACGCGGCGAAGGCCGGCCTCCGGGCGGTCGTCTTCATCCCGACGGGCCTCGAGCGGGCGAAGGTCATCGCCACGTCGGCCTACCGCCCGATGATCGTCGAGGTGGACGGCACGTACGACGACGTCAACCGGCTCTGCCTCGAGATCGGAGAAGAGCACCGCTGGGCGATCGCCAACGTCAATCTGCGGCCGTACTATTCCGAGGGCGCCAAGACGCTCGCGTTCGAGGTCGCGGAGCAGCTCGGCTGGCGCGCGCCGGACCGCGTCGTGGTCCCGGTCGGGTCGGGCAACATGTTCGTGAAGATCCAGAAGGGCTTCGAGGAGTTCCAGCGGCTCGGGGTGATCCCGCCGCACACGGTCCGGATGACCGCGGCGCAGGCGGAGGGATGCGGCCCCATCGCGACCGCCTACCACGCGCAGACCGAGACCGTGGTCCCGGTGATCCCCAACACCGTTGCCAAGTCGCTGGCGATCGGCAACCCGGCCGACGGGCCGTACGTGCTCGACATCGCGCGCCGGACGGGCGGGGCCGTCGAGGCCGTCTCGGACGAGGAGACGGTCGAGGCGATCCGCCTGCTCGCCGAGACCGAAGGAATCTTTACGGAGCCGGCCGGCGGCGTCACGGTCGGTGTGCTGCGCAAGCTGGCGGTCGCCGGCGCGATCGATCCGGACGAGACGGTGGTCGCCTACATCACCGGGATCGGGCTGAAGGCGCTCGAGGCGGTGGAGTCGCGGCTCGAAGCGCCCGTGCGGATCAAGCCGACGCTGGCCTCGTTCGAAGAGCGGGTGCTGCAGGCGGCGTCCGCGTAGATCGGGATTGGAGGAGAGAGTTCTCATGGCGGTACGTGTACGGATTCCCACGCCGCTGCGCCAATTGACGAACGGCGAGCGGTTGGTCGAGGTCGGCGGGGCCGACCTCGCGCAGGCGATCGACGAGCTGGACCGGCGATTTCCCGGCCTTCGCGCGCGGATCGTCGACGAGCAGGGTGAAGTGTTGCGGTTCGTCAACATCTTCGTCAACGAGCGCGACATCCGGTTCCTCGGCGGGCTCCGGACGCCGCTCGCCGACGGCGCGGAGGTGTCGATCGTCCCCGCAATGGCCGGCGGTTAGAGCGCGGCCCGGCAGGAGGCCGCGAAGCGGGCGGAGGTCCTGCGCAAGACAGGGTCCGAGGAGCCCGGCACCCCGCGCCGAAGGCAGACCCGTGACGGCGAAGTCCCACCACGAGCGGACGCGCGGCCGCGAAGCACCCTCGGACGTCCGCCGCCGGATCGAGGCGCTGCGCGAGCAGATCCGCCACCACATCCATCAATACTTTGTGCTCGACGCCCCGGAGATCTCGGACGAGGCGTACGACGCGCTCGTCCAGGAACTGCGCGATCTCGAGGCCGCCCACCCGGACCTCGTCACGCCCGATTCACCGACGCAGCGGGTCGGCGCGCCGCCGTCCGCGGCGTTCCAGACCGTTACGCACCCGTACCCCATGCTCAGCCTCGCCAACGCGTTCGGCGAGGACGAGCTGCGGGCGTGGCATCGCCGCGTCGTGGCCGCGCTCGGCGGGCCCGAGACGCGGATCGCGTTCGTCTGCGAGCTGAAGATGGACGGCGCGGCCGTCTCGCTGGTGTACGAGCGCGGCGTGTTCGCGCGCGGCGCCACACGGGGCGACGGCGTGCGCGGCGAGGACGTCACGCCGAACCTCCGGACGGTCGCGCCGCTCCCGCTGCGCCTGCGCGGGGGCGAGACAGGGGCGCCGGAGTTCGCCGAGTTTCGCGGCGAGGTCTACCTTCAGACGCGGGAACTGGAGCGGGTCAACGAGGAGCGGGCCCGCGCCGGCCAGCCGCTGTTCGCCAATGCCCGCAACGCCGCGGCGGGCTCGCTGCGGCAGCTCGATCCCGCGATCACGGCGTCGCGTCCGCTCGGCCTGTTCATCTACCAGGTCGGCGCCGTGCCGGGCGTCCGCTTCCGCACGCACGTCGAAGCCCTGCGGTGGGCCGAGAAGCTCGGCCTGCCGGTCAACCCGCACGTGCGCCGGCACGAGACGCTCGACGACGTGCTGCGGTACGTCGAGGAATGGCAGACGAAGCGGGCGGCGCTGCCGTACGGCACTGACGGGGTGGTCGTCAAAGTGGATTCGCTCGATCAGCAGGCCGAGTTGGGGGCGACCAGTCAGGCGCCGCGCTGGGCGATCGCGTACAAGTTCCCGGCCGAAGAAGCCGAGACGCGGGTGGCCGACATCTTCGTCAGCGTCGGCCGGACGGGCGCGTTGACGCCGGTCGCGGACCTGGATCCCGTGCGGGTGTCGGGCGTGATCGTGCGCCGGGCAGGCCTGCACAACGAAGACGAGATGCGGCGCAAAGACGTGCGCATCGGCGACCGCGTGATCGTGCGGCGGGCCGGCGAGGTCATTCCCGAGATCGTCCGGGTGCTGACGGAGAAGCGCACGGGCGAGGAGCGGCCGTTTGAGATGCCGGCGACGTGTCCGATCTGCGGCTCGCCGGTTGAACGGCGACCGGGTGAAGCGGTCGCGCGCTGCAGCGGCGGCGCGATCTGTCCGGCGCAGATTCTGAACCGTCTGATCCACTTTGCCTCGCGGGGCGGCGTGAACATCGACGGCGTGGGCCCCCGATTCTTACAAGGGCTGCTCGACCGCGGGCTGATCGAGGATCCCGCGGACCTCTACCGCCTGACGAGGGAGCAGATCCTCACCCTCGAGCGCATGGCGGACAAATCGGCGGAGAACGTGATCGCGGCGATCGACCGGAGCCGGCGGCCGGCGCTCGGCCGCCTGATCTACGCCCTCGGGATCCGGCACGCCGGCGAGCACGTCGCGGAACTGCTGGCGGCGCGCTTTCGGACGCTCGAAGCGCTGGCGGCCGCGTCCGCGGAGGAGATCGCGGCCGTGCCGGGAATCGGGCCGACGATCGCCGAGAGCGTCGCGGCATTCTTCGCCAAGGACGAGTCCCAGGCGCTCGTACGCAAGCTGCGGCAGGTCGGCGTCGAGCCGGCGCCGCCCGCGGCCGCCGTGGCGGGGCCGCTCGCCGGGAAGAGCGTCGTCTTTACCGGGACGCTCGCCGCGATGTCGCGCCGGGACGCCGCCGCCCGCGTCGCCGCGCTCGGCGGAGCCGTGATCGAGAGCGTGACCAAGAACACCGACTACCTGGTGGCGGGGGAGGAGCCGGGCAGCAAGCTCGCGCGCGCGAAGAAGGCCGGTGTGCGGGTGCTGGACGAGGCGGAGTTCCTGCGGCTTCTGGACGAGGGATCCTCGTGAGCCCTCGCCCGCACCGGCGCGGCGGCCGCCGCGCCGGCCGCCGCCGGGACCGGCCGGTTTTGATGTGGATCGCCGTCATCGCCGCGCTGGTCGCGACCGCGGTCGTCGCCGGCCGGTCGCTCCGGGTGATCCAGCCGGGACACGGCCCTGCGACGGGCCCCGCCCGCACCGAGGTCCAGGTGTTCTTCGTGCGCACCGAGGCGGGTGGCCGTTCACAGACTCTGGCCGCTGTCCACCGGCGCGTCGTTGTCGGACCGCGGGAGGCGCTTGCGGCCGAGGCGCTGCGGGCGCTGCTCGACGGGCCCTCCCGCGCGGAGCGCGCGCGCGGTCTCACGACCGAAATCCCGCCGGGCACCACTCTGCGCGCCCTTACCCTCGCCGGCGGTGGTGCGACCGTCGATCTCGGCGTGGCCTTCGCGCAGGGCGGCGGGTCGAGCAGCATGCTCGCGCGCGTCTGGCAGGTCGTCTATACCGCGACCCAGTTCCCGGGCATCACGTCCGCGCAGCTGCTAATCGGCGGCCGCCGGGTGGACACGCTCGGCGGCGAAGGGCTGCTTATCGGCGCGCCGATGCTCCGCCCCGCCGCGATGCCGACGTTCTGACAGGAGGCGCGAATGCGCCGGAGGTCCCCCGTAAGAGGGGACAGGAGGCGCGAATGCGCCGGAGGTCCCGTAAGAGGGGGAGGGACCGCTTCCGGCATGGGAGAATAGGCGGCCCATGCCCCGCGAAATCTTCGCCGACGAGATCGAGCGGTTTCTGGAAGGGCTCGACGGCGTGTCCTCCGCGCGCGTCCTCACGGGTCCGGCGGGCGACATTTCGTACGTCTACGTGACGACTGAGAACGCCTCCGACAGCCGCGGGCTGCGCCACGGCGTTCTCGCGGCGCTGCAGTCCCGGTTCGGCATTCCGATCGACGACTGGCGGGTACGCGTCACGCAGCTGCGGGCCGGCGTGCAGCCGAACGAGATCCCGCATTTTCGCGTCGCCCGCGTCGAGGAAACGGCGACGACCGCCGACCTCGCCGTCACGGTGAAGCTGCAGTGGACGCGCGGTTCCGACGTGCGGTCTGCGACGGGCCAGGCGCGCGGGCGGGGTGGGGCGGCGCAGCGCCCCCGCGCGCTGGCCGCGGCCACGATCGCCGCGGTGCGCGACGCGCTCGACGTGCCGCACGGCGACCTGAGCCTGGACCGCGTCGGCACGGTGACGTTCCTCGACCGGCCGGTGGTGCTCGTGGCCCTCTCCGCCCGCGCGGGCCCGCCGGGGCGCGGCGCCGGCGAGCCGCAGACGTTTGTCGGGACGGCCTTCAACGACGCGGCATTCGCCGCGGGGGCGGCCGTGCCGGACGAGAGGGTCGAGCCGGCGATCACGGCCGCGCTCGATGGCGTGACCCGGTGGCTGCTGGAGGCCGCGTTCGTCGTCGAGCCGTCGCGCTCGCAGCAGCGGCGGGACCGGCTCGAGTCGATGCGCCACTTCGTACAGGACGCGGCGCCTGATCCCGGCCCCGGTCCGCGCCGGGATCCGCAGCACGGCGGGCCCGCGGCCTCCGCGGAGTTTCACGACATCGCCGCCGACGGCGGCCGCGGGGAGTCGCGGATCGCGCCGGTGCACGCGCTGCCGCCACGGCGTCTCGATGCCGTCCACGGCGGGCCCGGCCGCGTCGATCCGCCGGCCCGCGAATCCGGCCCGATTGACGGCGGTCCGCGGACCGGTCCGCGGGCGACGGGGCCGCAGGCCGGAGGCCCCGCGTCGGACGGGGCAGGAGGCGCATCTTTGGCGCTGGGCCTACGGCGTGAGCCAAAGACGCCCGCAGGCACAGGAGCGGCCGGAGGTCTTGCGTCAGACGGGGCAAAGGGGGGGATGGAGATGGCCGTGCAGCACGACACGCCGGAATCGGGATCCGGGGTACGCGCCGGGCGCGGCTCCGGCGTCGAGGACGGATTCTACCGGTCGCTGATTGTCGAACGGACGCCCGTGCACCTGCGCTGCCGCGACGGCTACGAGGTCGCCGGCGCGATCGTCCGGGACGCCGGCACCTACGCGCTGCTCATCGAGACCGCGGACGGGCTCGAGCTGTTCTTCAAGCACGCCATCATCTCGATTCGCGTCCTGTCCAAGCCGGCCGCGCAGGCATAGGAGAGCCGCGGGGTGTCGGAGCCGGCGGACCGGCGCCTCGAAGAACTGCGCGCGCGCCGCGCCCGCGCCGAGTCGGGCGGCGGGACGGAGCGGATCGCCCGGCAGCACGACGCGGGCAAACTCACCGCGCGCGAGCGCGTCGCCGACCTCCTCGATCCCGGCACCTTCGTCGAACTGGACCGCTTCGTGGCCCACCGCGCCATGGAGTTCGGCATGGACAAGACGGAGGCTCCGGGCGACGGCGTCGTCACCGGGTACGGCGCCGTCCACGGGCGGCTCGTCTACGTCTTTTCTCAGGACTTCACGGTCCTCGGCGGCTCGCTCGGAGAGGCGCACGCCGCGAAGATCTGCAAGATCATGGATCTCGCCGTGCGCAACGGCGCGCCGGTGATCGGCCTCAACGATTCCGGCGGCGCCCGCATCCAGGAGGGCGTCGCGAGCCTCGGCGGCTACGCCGAGATCTTCCTGCGCAATACGCTCGCCAGCGGCGTGGTGCCGCAGATCTCGGCCATTCTGGGGCCGTGCGCGGGCGGCGCGGTCTACTCGCCGGCGATTACGGATTTCACGATCATGGTGCGCGGGACGAGCTACATGTTCGTCACCGGGCCGCAGGTCGTCAAGACGGTGACGCGCGAGGAGGTCACCCTGGAGGACCTCGGCGGCGCGGAGGTCCATGCCGCCCGCAGCGGCGTCGCGCATTTCGTCGCGGACTCCGACGAGGACGCGCTTGCCCTGATCCGGAGGCTGCTCGCGTTTCTCCCGCAGAACAACCTCGACGAGGTGCCGCGCGCGGATGCCGCGGACGATCCGCGGCGGATGGACCCGTCGCTCGATACCCTCGTACCGGCGGATCCGAACCGGCCGTACGACATGCGCGACGTGATCACGCGCATCGTCGACCGGGGCGACTTTCTCGAAGTCCACGAGTTGTTCGCGCCGAACCTCGTGGTCGGCTTCGCGCGTCTCGGCGGCCGCTCCGTCGGCGTGGTCGCGCAGCAACCCGCGGTCCTGGCCGGCGTCCTCGATATCAACAGTTCCGTGAAAGGCGCGCGGTTCGTCCGGTTCTGCGACGCGTTCAACATCCCGCTCGTGACCTTTGTCGACGTCCCGGGGTTCCTGCCCGGCACGGCGCAGGAACACGGCGGCATCATCAAGCACGGGGCCAAGCTGCTCTACGCGTACTGCGAGGCCACGGTGCCGAAGCTCGCCGTGATCACCCGCAAGGCCTACGGCGGCGCCTACGATGTGATGTCGAGCAAGCACATCCGCGGCGACCTCAACCTGGCGTGGCCGACCGCCGAGATCGCCGTGATGGGGCCCGAAGGCGCGATCGACATCGTCTTCCGCCGCGAGCTCGACGCCGCCGCCGACCGGGAAGCGATGCGGGCCCGTCTCGCCGCGGAGTACCGCGCCAAGTTCGCGACGCCGTACGTCGCCGCGTCCCGCGGATACATCGACGACGTGATCGAGCCGCGCGAGACGCGGCCGCGTCTCATCTCCGCGCTCGAGATGCTGGCCGGGAAGCGCGACCGCAACCCGCCGCGCAAGCACGGCAACATCCCGCTGTAGCGGCCCCTCACCGGGCCGTTGCGGTCAATCGTCCCGAGTCCGCATCGCAGCCCGGCCCGCTCGACACAACGTCATAATGGCCCGATAGAGTTCTCGGCGCACCGTTCGTAACGGTCACCTCAAACGTCGATCGGACGGTCCCCTCGGGACCGTCCGCGGTGAGGACGTACGCATTGCCGCGATAGTAGCTTCCCGACACCCGCAGTTCGCCCATGCAGGCGATCCCGCGGAGTTCCATCCTTCCGGTTACTTCGGCGCCACCCCACCAGACCGGTTTGGCCGCCAAGGCCGCCGAAAAGCGTCCCTTCGCCGCGGAGCGCGCGCTTTGCCATGTTCCCGCCCAACTGCCGGCGAGACCGGTGGCGGAGGTTGGCGGCGCAGCGACGCCCGGGGCCCCGCCGGCGAGCGAGATCGAGATGACGAGGGCGCCCCCGAGGCGCCCCAGAGGCGGCACACCGCTCCGGCACCGTCGCATCGGACGCCTCCCTTCCGGCCAGGATGATCGAACGGTGTCTCTTCGGCCCGCAATTGGCGGTGATCCGGCGAGGGTCCTGTGGCGGCCCGGCCGCCCGCACTTCGCCCGGCATGACTCCGCAGCGCGCGGCGCGAACAGCCTGATCGTGAACCGCCCCGAGCGCCCGAAGAGCCGCCCCCTCCGCCGCGTGCTCGTCGCCAACCGCGGCGAGATCGCGCTGCGGGTGATCCGCGCCTGCCGCGTGAGCGGGCTTGGGGCTGTCGCGGTGTACAGCGACGCGGACCGCACGGCCGCGCACGTCGCGGCGGCCGACGAAGCCCACCGGATCGGGCCGCCGCCGGCCGCGCAGTCGTACCTCTCGGTCGGCGCGATCATCGACGCGGCGCGCACCGCCGGGGCCGACGCCGTGCACCCGGGCTACGGCTTTCTCGCCGAAAACCCGGCGCTCGCGCAGGCGTGCGCGGACGCGGGGCTGGTGTTCGTCGGGCCGCCCGCCGCGACGCTCGAGCGGTGCGGCGACAAGGCCGAGACACGGCGGGCGGCCCGCGGCGCCGGCGTCCCGATCCTTCCCGGCACCGATCCGCTCGACGACGCCGCTCTCGCACGGGAAGCCGGCCGGATCGGGTTTCCCGTGCTGCTCAAGGCCGCGGGCGGCGGCGGCGGCAAGGGCATCCATCTCGTGCGCGCGGCGGCCGACCTCGCCGACGCCGTCCGGCTCGCCCGCGGCGAGGCCCGGGGCGCCTTCGGCGACGACCGCGTCTACGTCGAGAAGTGGCTCGACCGCGCGCGGCACGTCGAGGTCCAGATCCTCGCCGACGCCGCCGGATCGCTCGTCCATCTCGGCGAGCGCGAGTGCTCGATCCAGCGGCGCCACCAGAAAGTGATCGAAGAAGCGCCGTCGCCTGCCCTCGACGCGTCCCTGCGCGACGCGATGGGGCGGGCGGCGGTCGCGGCCGCGCGCGCCGTCGGCTACGTCAACGCCGGGACGGTGGAGTTTGTCGTCAGCGGCCGCGAATTCTATTTTCTCGAGATCAACGCGCGCCTGCAGGTCGAACATCCGGTGACCGAAATGGTGACCGGCCGCGATCTGGCGTGCCTGCAGCTCGCGATCGCGGGCGGCGCGCCGCTGGGGTTCGGCCAAGACGGCGTCGCGGTGCGCGGCCACGCGATCGAGGCGAGGATTTCGGCCGAGGACCCCGACGCCGGCTTCGTGCCGTGGGTCGGGCGAGTCGGCGAGGCCGTCCTGCCCGGCGGCCCCGGGGTGCGCGTCGACGGCGCGCTCGTCGCCGGCATGGAGGTGACACGCTTCTACGATCCGATTCTGGCCAAGGTGATCGCCTGGGGCGAGACGCGGGCGGATGCGATCGCGCGCCTCGCGCAGGCGATGCGCGAGACCGTCATCACCGGAGTGCCGACCACGGTGCCGTTTCACCGCTGGGCGCTCGCGCATCCCGTCTTCCGGGAGGGCTCGTACACGACCCGATTCGTCGAGACGGAGTGGGAGAGCCGCGACCGTACTCCGCCGGATGGGGCGGCGGAGGCCGCCGCGACGCTGGCGCACCTCGCCGGGCGGGCGGTGCCGGCGCCGGTCTCGCGGGACGGGGGCGCCTGGGCGCAGGCAGCCCGGCGCGACGCGCTGTCGTGAAGACGTATCACATCCGGGTGGACGGCATCGCGCTTGAGGTCGGCATCGAGGAGACGCCCGGCGGCCTCCGCGCCGCGGTCGTTCGCCGGGGTGACGATCCCGCGGCGGCCGACGACGGTCTCCCTGTCGGGCGGCTGCGCCGCGTCGACCTCGCCGAGCTCGTGCCGGGCTGTTACTCGTTCCTGCTCGACGGCCGCTCGCACGTGCTGATCGTCGCCGCCTGGCGGCGCGGTGCCCCGATCGGCGGGCACCGCGCCGAGAGTCCGGCCTCCGGCGGAGGCGCCGGCCCCATGCATCTGCTTTTCGACGGCGCCGCGGTCGCCGCGGACGTCGGCCGGTCCCGGCGCGTCCGGATTGGCGCACCAACCGGCGGGGGGGCGGCCGGCCAAGTTCGCGCCCCCATGCCGGGGCTCGTCGTGGCCATCCAGGCTGAGCCCGGGACCGCGGTCGTGCCGGGGCAGCCGCTCATTATAATGGAGGCGATGAAAATGCAGATGGAGATCCGGGCACCGCATGCCGGGGTCGTCCGCGAGGTGCGGGTGAGCCCGGGACAGGACGTGGCGGGCAACGATCTGCTCGTAACGGTGGACTAGGGGGAATCGTCCAGGTGCCGGACGGACGCGAGGAACCCCGCGAGACGGCGTCGGGCATCCCTGTGTCCCGCGTGTACGACGAGCACGATGTCGCCGGGGTCGATCCGCGGCGCGATGTCGGCGCGCCGGGAGAATACCCGTTTACGCGCGGCATCTACCCCACGATGTATCGGGGCCGGCTTTGGACGATGCGCCAGTACGCCGGCTACGCCACGGCCGAGGAGTCCAACCGGCGATTTCGCTACCTGCTCGAGCAGGGCCAGACGGGGCTGTCGATCGCCTTCGATCTGCCGACGCAGATGGGCTACGACTCCGATCACCCGCTGGCCGAGGCGGAGGTCGGCAAAGTCGGCGTGGCCATCGACTCGCTCGCCGACATGGAGGTGCTCCTCCAGGGGATTCCGCTGGACCGCGTCAGCACCTCGATGACGATCAACGCGACCGCGGCGATTCTCCTCTGCATGTACCAGGCCGCCGCGGAGCGGCAGGGCGTTCCCCCCGACCGGATCGACGGCACCACGCAAAACGATATCCTGAAAGAGTACATTGCGCGCGGCACCTACATCTATCCGCCCGGCCCGTCGATCCGGCTCGTCACCGATACGTTCGCCTACTGCGCGGAGCGCCTGCCGCGGTGGAATCCGATCAGCATCAGCGGCTACCACATCCGGGAGGCCGGCGCGACCGCGGTGCAGGAAGTCGCCTTCACGCTCGGCAACGCGATCGCGTACCTGCGTGCCGCCCAGGATGCCGGCATGGACGCCGATCGGCTCGCGCCGCGGCTCGCGTTCTTTTTCGACGCCCAGATGGACTTCTTTGAAGAGATCGCCAAGTTTCGCGCGGCGCGGCGCCTGTGGGCGCGCACGATGCGGGAGCGGTTCGGCGCCCGCGATCCGCGGTCGTGCATGCTGCGATTTCACACCCAGACCGCGGGCGTCGCGCTGACGGCGCAGCAGCCCGACAACAACGTCGTTCGCGTGGCGATTCAGGCGCTGGCGGCGGTGCTCGGCGGCACACAGTCGCTCCACACCAACGCGCGCGACGAGGCGCTCGCGCTGCCCACCGACGAGGCGGCGCTGCTGGCGCTGCGGACCCAGCAGATCATCGCCCACGAGACCGGCGCGGGCTCCACGGTGGATCCGTTCGGCGGATCGTACTACGTCGAGGCGCTGACGGCGGAGATCGAGCGCCGCGCCGCGGACTATCTCGACCGCATCGATCAGATGGGGGGCATGCTGCCGGCGATCGAGCAGGGCTTCGTGCAGCGGGAAATCGGGGAGGCGGCGTACCGCGAGCAGCAACAGGTCGAAGCGGGCCGGCGGATCATTGTCGGCGTGAACCGGTTCCAAACCGGCGCGGAACGCATCCCGCCGATTCTCCGCGTCGATCCCTCCGTCCCCGATGGGCAGCGCGCGAGACTGCGCCGCGTGCGGGCCGAGCGGGACGGCGGCCGGGTCCGCGCGGCGCTCGGAGCGCTCGCGGATACGGCGCGCGGCCGGGAGAACCTGCTGCCTTCGATCCTGGAGTGCGTGCGCGCCTACGCCACGGTCGGCGAGATCTGCGAGACCCTCCGCGGATGCTTCGGAGTCTACCGGCCCTCGGCCGTCGTGTGAGCCGTCCCGCCCCTCGTCTCGCCCATCTCGCGATCATTGTCCGGGATCTTGACGCGCAGACGGTCGTCCCGCTTGCGGCGCTCGGCCTCGCCGTCCGGGATCGCACGGCCGTGCCCGGGGAGGGCGTAGCCGTCTCCTTTGTGCCGGTGGGAGCGGCCGAGGTCGAGCTCGTCCAGCCCCTGTCGCCCGGCGGACCGCTCGGGCAGTTTATCGACCGCCGGGGCGAGGCGATTCATCACCTCGCACTCGGTGTCCCCGATCTCGAGGCGGCGATCGCCCGCGCTACCGCCGCTGGGCTGCGCTTCGCCGGGCAGGCGCCGAGAACCGGTGCCCACGGCACCCGCATCGCCTTTGTGCACCCGTCGTCGCTTCAGGGGCTGCTGCTCGAGCTTGTAGAACTCCGTTAGGGTGTGAAGGTTTGTCGGAATAGCCTCACGGGGTTGCTGTTTGCATTGAGTCCAGTCTATATGTTATAGTCCCGACCGTAGACTGGAGTCTATAGGTTTTCGGGTTCCAGGACACCCTCCTCACGTCGCACCAGGACTCGACGCCTTGCCGGTCGGCAAGGATGTGGACTCATTTATTTTTCATGTGCGTCGCCGGGCGCGGTCCGTGCGGACCGCGGCACGAGGCGTGAGTCCGCCGAGAGGGGGGATATATGCCGCCACATTTGCTGACGCTGCCGGCTCGGGCCCCCCGCGCCGGAAGTGTCCGTCAGGCTATCCTGACGTGCCTGTTGGTTAGTCTCTTATACCCCGTCTATCTTGCGATCGACACCTGGGGCTTGCCCTTCGGTCGTACTGTTCACATCCAAGCCGACGGCCGTGAACTGACGTTCCGGTCGTTTCGCCACACGGTCGGCGATGCCGTGGAGTCTGCTCAAATTCCGCTCCAGCCTGGTGATCGGACGCTTCCCGACGTGCGGACGTTCCTCTGGCCGGGTATCGACATCAGCGTTATCCGGGCCGTCCCCGTGACCCTCCGGTTCGGTGAGACGGCGTCGTCGGTGCGGGTGGCCGCCACGTCGGTGGGTGACGCGCTGCGCGTGCTCGGCGTCACGCTTGGGCCGATCGACCGTGTCTACCCCCGTACGACCGACGCGGTCTACCCGGGGATGCAAATCACCGTCGAGCGGCGCGCATGGCGCACCTGGGTCGAACAGCGGCCCCTCGCGTATCCGTCCCGCGTCGTCGCCGACCCGCAGTTGTACAAGGGCAACCGCACGGTCCGCACCCCCGGCCGGCCAGGGGTGGATCAGCGCATCATCCAGGCGCTGTATGCGAATGGCCGTCCCGCGTCGGTGGTCCCGCGTCCGTGGACCGTCGCGCAGCCCCCTGTTCCGGAGGTCATCGCGGTGGGGACGCGCGAGATGGTCGCCTCGCGCGGCGACTTCGCCGGGCATGAGTACCTGATGCTCGAAGCCACCGCCTACTACTCGGGTCCGAACAATTTCGGCGGTGCGATCGGGCCCCGGACCGCGACCGGGCTTCTGGCTCAGCGCGGCGTGGTGGCGGTCGACCCGTCCGTGATTCCCCTCGGCAGCCGCCTCTTTATCGAGGGCTACGGCTACGCGATTGCGGGGGACACCGGCGGAGCGATTCAGGGGATGCGCATCGATCTGTGCTTCAACTCCTACGACGAGGCGATCCACTTCGGACGCCGGACGGTCAAGGCCTACATCGTCGATCGGCGCTAGCCCGGCGGCCGCGACGCCGGCCGGCGCGCGCGAGCTGCTCCGGCGGTTTGGGATCCGGCCCACCAAACGGTGGGGCCAGCACTTCCTCGTCAGCACCCGCGCGCTCGCCTCGATCCTTGCCGCGGCCGAACTGACCCGCGACGACGCGGTATTGGAAGTGGGCGCCGGGCTCGGCACCCTCACCGAGGCGTTGGCGGCGCGCGCCGGCGTCGTGACCGCGATCGAGGTGGATCGCCGGCTGGTCGAGGTGCTGCGCGCGCGGCTCGGCGGACTCCCGAACCTCCGGATCGTGCAGGGCGACGCGCTCCACGCCGATCTGCCGCCGCTCTTCGCCGGAGCGTCCGTGCGCAAGACGGTGGCGAACCTGCCGTACAATATCGCGGCGCCGCTGCTGCTTCGGCTGCTCGACCCCGCGCTGTCGATCGCGCGGCTCGTCGTCACCGTGCAGCGGGAGGTGGCCGAGCGCGTGGTCGCCCGGGCCGGCACGCCGTCGTACGGACGGCTGTCGATCGCCGTGCAGTACCGGGCCGCCCCCCGGATCGTCGCGCGCATACCGCCCGGCGCGTTCCTGCCGGCGCCGGATGTGGAGTCCGCGATCCTGGCGCTCGCGCCGCACGCGCGGCCGCCGGTCGCGGTCGAGGACGAGGCGGCCCTGTTCCGGGTGGTCGCGGCGGGGTTCGGCCACCGGCGCAAGACGCTCGCCAACGCGCTTGCGCACGGGCTCAAGATCACGCCGTCCGCCGTCGAGGCGGCGTGCCGGGCGGCCGGGGTGGATCCGCGCGCGCGGGCGGAGACGCTCGACCTCGAGGCGTTCGCGGCGCTGACGCGGGCCCTGTCGGGAACCGCCTGACTACCGGGTCGGCGGCGGGACGACCCGGTCGTCGTAGTCGCGGCCGAGCACGACCGTGAACTGGGCGCCGCCGGCGCCCACCGGGGCGCCGGCGGAGGCGATTTGCGCGATCCGCGTCGCGCCGGCAATGACGGCCGCCACGCGGACGTCCCCGCCGTGCACGATGATCGCGCTCTCCGCGGCATCGGGCGCGGACGTGACGCGCACCAGCCGAACCCCCAGCGCATCGAGCCGTGCCAACCCGTCGCCGACGGCGCCGCGGCCGGCGCCGGAGGTGACGACCTCGACCGTGGCCTGCGCGAGATCCGCGGCGTCCATCCCGTAGAACATCCGCGCCACGGCCGCGCGGTCCTCGGCCGGAACCGGCAGCCAATCGGCCGCGCCGAACCGTCCCGGCAGCGTTTCCCGGTCGAGCGTGCCTTTGGGCAGACGCGCGCTGAACCAGCCGAGCGCGATCAGCTGCTCGGGCCGGAGGTTGGTGTTGATGTCTTCCCCGAACACCCGCAGAATGCGGCCGGCGTGAAAAACGACCTGCGGGCGCCGCAGCTCCGTGATCAATGCGTCTGCGACCTGCTGCTGGCGCGTGATGCGGCCGATGTCGCCGAGCGCGTCGTGCCGGAAGCGCGCGTATTCGATCGCCGCCTTTCCGCCCAGCCGGCGGTTCCCCTTCTTCAGATGGATATGCAGGCCGTCCCAGTTGTCGTCGTAATTGAGGTCTTTGTCGATGCGGACGGTGACGCCGCCCACGGCGTCGATCAGATGCACGTAGCCTCGCGTCTGGAGCGTAATGTAGTAGGGGAACGCAACCCCGGTGAAGTTCTCGACGGTGCGCCGCGCCAGCGCTTCTCTGCCGTACGCGTACGCCGCGTTGATCTTGTCGGTGCCGTGCCCCGGGATTGCCGCGCGGGTGTCGCGCGGAATGCTGAGGAGGTGGACCTGCCCGCCGGCAGGATCGAAGCTTACGGCGATGAGCGTGTCGGTGCGGCTGACGGGATACACGACGTTCGGATTCTGGTCGCTGACGGTCCGGTCGAGCCCCATGACGAGGACGTTCGTTCGTCCGGTCACGCGGAACGGCCATGCGAACGTCGGCCCTGAAGGCTGCGCATGCAGGGCGGCGATGACGATGCCGGCGACGAGGACGGCGGCGAAGGTGATGAGGACGGCACGGAGGGCGCCCGAGGCGATGCGCGCCCAGAGCGACCGCGGCGACCGGCGGGACCGGGCCGGCGGCGGCGTGCCCGGCGGCGAACCGTCCGGGGTCTCGGGGACCGGGGGGGACTGTGTAGACATGCTCACCATACTAGGCGCCGGACGGGCGCCGTTTCAAGGCCTGTGTTCTATACTCCGCTCAGGCCCGGCGGGTTCCTAATGGGGCCGCCGGCAGGCCCGCGAAAGACGAAAGGAACGTTAACGTTCTGGGAAGGAACGATAATGAGAGGGGCGAAGTGGTAGCGCACAGAATTGACCGTCCCTGGTACGGGGTGACGGATGCGAGGTTCACGCACAGCACCGATTGCCACGAACGTCTCGTTCGTGGGGCAACCCGCGGAACCGCCATGTGGCGGACCGCGGGTTGTGTGTTAGTAGCGCCTGTTACGTGGAGGAGGCTGCCGCGGTGAAGGAACTGCACCTCAACGCGTACGCCAAGATCAATCTCACGCTTGACGTGCTCGGCGACCGTCCGGACGGATACCACGACATCGAGACGATTCTGCACACCGTTGAACTCCACGACTCGATCACGCTCCGCGAGAACGGTGAGACGATCACCGTGCGGTGCGCCAGTCCGGACGTGCCCGCGGACACGCAGAACATCGTCCATCGCGCGGCGTCGCTGCTCAAGGACACGTTCCACGTGCCGCGCGGCGTCGAGGTCGAGTTGACCAAATGCATTCCGATCGCGTCCGGGCTGGGCGGCGGGTCGAGCGACGCCGCGGTCACGCTGCTCGGTCTCGCGCAGATGTGGAAGCTGCGGCTCGGGGAGCGGCAACTGTTGGATCTCGCCGGGCAGATCGGCTCGGACGTGCCGTTCTTCCTCGCAGGCGGCGCCGCCCTCGCGATGGGGCGGGGGGAGCGCATCCGGGTGCTGCGGCCGCTGCCGACCACCTGGGTTGTGCTCGCGCGTCCGCCGCTGCAAGTTCCGACCGAGTGGGCCTACCGCGAGCTCAACCACGACACGCCGCGGCGGCGGCCCGACACGGGCGCGGTCCTGCGCGCGCTGGACGCCGAGAATCCCGCGGAGGTCGGCCGCCTGCTCTGCAACGTGTTCGAAGATGTCGTCGAAACGCATCATCCGGCGGTCCGAGCTCTTCGGGAGCGCATGACGGCGCAGCATCCGCTCGGCGTCTCCATGTCGGGCACCGGACCCGTTCTGTTCGCGCTCGCGGCCAAAGAATCGGAGGCGCGCAGCCTCGGCGAGGCTCTCGCGGGGGAGGCCGGGTACGAGGTCTTCGTAACGCGGACCTTCGCCGAAGAACGGTAACGGCTGGGGTGCCGCCCGGCGGGGGCAGCCCGGCCGCCTTGCCCCGCGAGGACGGGGTTGATGCGGTCGTGCTCGCCGGCGGTCCGCCGGACGCGGCGCTGACCGGCGGGGTTTCACCGAAGGCATTTGCCATGGTCGGCTCTTCGACCATGGTCGAGCGTGTCATCGCGGCGCTCCGTGGTGTCCCGCAGATCCGCCGCATCGCCGTCGTGGGCCCCGATCCGCTGCCCCCTGCCGTGGCCGCCGCGGCGACGCTCGCGGTTCCCGCGGCGGGGAGACTCCTCGATAATCTCTCCGCGGGCCTTGCCGCGCTCGAGCAGGACGCGCCGCGCGGCGCCGTGCCCGTGCTCGTGGCGGCCGCGGACGTGCCGCTCTTGACGGCCGCCGCGGTGGCAGAATTTCTCCAGGCCGCGCAGGCCTCGGGCGCCGACGCCGCCTACGCGGTCGTTCCCCGGGACGTGGTCGCCCGCGCGGCGCCCGGCGTGCGCAAGACGTTCGTGCGCCTGGCGGACGGAGAGTTCACGGGCGGCAGCCTCGTGCTGCTGCGTCCCGGAGCCTTTGCCCGCGCCCGGCCCGTGATCGAGCGCGCGGTGCGGGCGCGCAAGCGTCCATGGGACCTGGCGCGGCTGTTCGGTCTCGCCACGCTCGCCGGGCTCGCGACAGGCCGGCTTCGGATCGCGGCGCTCGAGCGGCGGGCGGAGACCCTCGCCGGGCTGCGGGCCCGCGCCGTCGTGTGCCGCGACGCCGGTGTGGCCCTGGACGTCGATACCCCCGAGATGCTCGCGCTCGTCCGGCAGCGCCTCGCCTCCGCCCCCGACCGGGCGGCCGGGCACCCCGCGTCGCGCGGAGCGGCGGGAGAGGTCTCGTGAGGCGCCTGCGCCGCGGGGACCGCATGGTCTTGATTGCACAGCGCCTTTTTCAGGAGCCGCACAAGGTCTTTCCGCTCAGCACGTTCACGGAGTCGCTCGGCGCCGCGAAGTCGACGATCAGCGAGGACCTGTCGGCTCTGCGCGCGTTGTGTGAAGAGTTCCAGCTGGGCCGAATCGAGACCCTCGCCGGCGCCGCGGGCGGCGTGCGCTACACGCCGTTGTGCACGCCGGCGCAAATCGCCGCGATCGCGGAGGATCTCGCCGCGCGGCTGCGCCAGCCGTCCCGCATCCTCCCCGGCGGCTTCCTGTACATGACCGACCTGCTCTCGCTGCCGTCGGTGACGTCCCGGCTCGGCGACGTCTTCGCGACGTTCTTCGCCGACCGGCGTCCGGGCGTGGTGCTGGCGATGGAGGTCAAGGGCATCGCGCTCGCGCTCATGACCGCGCGCGCGTTCAACGTGCCGCTGGTGACGATTCGCCGCGGCGGCCGCGCGATGGAAGGCGCCGAAGGCGCGTCGGTCACGGTGAACTACGTCTCGGGCTCGTCGCGCGCGGTGCAGCCGATGACGCTGCCGCTTCGCGCCGTGGCCCCCGGCGCGCGCGCCCTGTTCATCGACGATTTTCTGCGCGGCGGCGGGACCGCGCGCGGCGTGCACGATCTGATGCGGGAGTGCCGCGCCGAAGTCGTCGGGATCGGCGTGTTGATCGAGACGAGCCAGCCCCGCGAGAAACTCGTGGACGAGTACGTCGCACTGCTCACGTTCGACGGCGTCGACGAGGCGGCCGGCGTCGTGCGGATCAATCCGAGCCGCCGGGCCCTCCACCGGGTATCCGCGGCCGCGTCCGGGGACCCCACGGCCGGCTCGGGGCCTGCGGCGCACGCCCGGGGCGCGCCGGCCAGCATGAAACTGAAGCCGCCGGCCGCCGTGCCGCCCAAACCGGCCGAACGGTCCTGACGCCCGGGGTTCCGTTCTGACGTCCGGGGTCCGCGGGGACGCAGCCGCTGCGGCCGACGAGCTCATCGAAGCCGGTCTCGTGGCTGCCGCGGCCGCTTACGTGCGGCAGGGGGGCGGTGAGGTCCACGAGGAATCCGCGCTGACCTGGCTCTCCACCGGAACCCGCATTCCGTTTTACAACGGCGTGGTGCGAACGCGCCTCTCCGACCAGGATGCCGACCGCGTCATCGACGCCGTGGTCGCCGAATTTCAGGCGCGCGGGTGGCTCACGGGATGGTGGGTCATGCCTCCGAGCCGCCCGGCCGACCTCGCGGCGAGGCTCGCGGCCCGCGGCTTCACGTCGTGGACGGGAGATCTCGGCATGGCCGCGGACCTTGCGGGGGTGCCCGAGACCGTGCCGCTGCCGCCGGACGTCACGATCGAACGAGTGCGCACCATGGCGGCGCTCGAAGACTGGCTGCGGGCATTCGGCGCAGGGTTCGGCGTTCCTGAGTGGGGCCTCGCGATGTATCGCCGGCTGCCGCTCGGCGTTCCGCCGGCCGAGTCGCGGTTTCGCTTTTATCTCGCGCGTTCCGGCGGCGCCCCCGTGGCCACGTCGATGTGGTTTCCGGCCGAGCGTGCCGCCGTGCTCGATGAGATCGCCACGATCCCGGGGATGCGGCGGCGCGGCATCGGGACCGCGGTCACCCATGCCGCGCTTCAGGACGCGCGCCTGGCGGGATACGACACCGCCGTGCTGGTCGCGTCGGAGGCCGGCACGCCGGTGTACCAGCGGCTCGGCTTCCAGGCCCACGGGCGCCGTCAGATCTATCTCCGGGCGACCTCCCCGCGATAAGACACCGGCCAGGCCCCGCGCGTGCGAGCCGTTCTTCGCCCTTGACATTTTGCTAACATCGTTAGATTATTTGATTGAGGTGAGATTCAATCATGGGTGTACGCGAGCGGCGGCAGCGGGAACGTCAGGAGCTTCGCCGGGCGATCCTGGACACGGCGCGTGAGATCGCGGCGGCGGAGGGCTGGGCGGCGGTCACGATCCGGCGGGTGGCCGAGAAGATCGAGTACAGCCCCCCCGTTCTCTACGAGCACTTCAGCAGCAAGGAAGAGATCGTGGTCGAGCTGCTCCGCGAGGGCTTCCGCCGCATGCTCGCGGAGATGCGCGCGGCGCGGGACGCGCGCAAAGATCCGGTCGAATCGCTCCTCGCGATCGGGCGGGCGTACTGGTCCTTCTCGGTTGCCCACCCGGAGATGCACCTCGGGATGCACGGTGAGACGGCCTTTGAGGCCTGTATGGTGCGGCCGTACATGGCGGGGGCGAAGAACGGCCAGGACTCGCCCGCGCCGCCGCCGCGTCATCACCCGTTCGAGGAAGTCCACGACCGCAAAGAGTGGGACGAATTTTTCCGGTCGCGCTCGGCAAAGATCCCCGCGGACGAGCCGTTCCCCGAGACGCGGGAGATCTTCCTGACCGTGCGCGACGCCGTGGAACGTGCCCTCGGCGCCCGCGCCGGCGACCTGGAGAGCCTGTCGTGGAAGGTCGTGACCCTGTGGGGGTCGACCCACGGCATCGTGACACTGGCGATCGCGGGGCTCATTCCAAACGGCCGTGACGCGGGCGGCCGTCTGGTCGAGAAAATGCATCGCGACCTGCTGGCCGCGTGGCGCGCGGAAATCAAGCCGTGGCGCCCGGGCGCCGGCCGCGGGACCCCGCGGACGAAATCGCGGGCGCGATGACCTTGTCGATCGGATGAGCAATATGCGCCGCTCCGGGCCAAAAGCCCTCGGGCGCGACGGGATGGGGGAACCGGACATGCGGACGCGGGTCGTAATCGTGGGGATCGTCTTGATGGCCGCCCTGGCGTTGTCCATGGTGGTCCGGGGCATGGGGCGGCCCGTTCCCTCCAAACCGGGGGCCGCGGCGCCCGATGTCGCGCCCGTGACCGTCGTCGCGGCGACATCCGGCGACGTCGTGGTCCGCGTGCTCGCGACGGGGACGATCACGAGCATCCGCGACGCGAAGCTCGGGTCCAAGCTGTCGGGCCGCGTCGCCGCGGTGCTCGTCGAGGAAGGCGACCGCGTCGCCGCCGGCGCGCCGCTCGTGCGTTTGGACACGAGCGATCTGCTCGCCCAGCGCGCGCAGGCGCAGGCCAGCGCGGCGGCGGCGCAGGCGCAGCTGCAGAAGGTGCTCACCGGCGCCCGTCCGGAGGAGCGGCAGCAGACCGCGGACGCCGTGCAGCAGGCGCGGGCCAACCTGGACTCGGCGCAGGCATCGGTGCGGTGGGCGCAGATGACCGTGGATCGCGACCGCGCGCTGCAGACGCAGGGCGCGATTGCCCAGCAGGACCTCGACCAGGCCATGACACAGCTGCGGGTGGCGCAGGCGCAGGCCGCGCAGGCGCAGGCCGCGTACGACTCCGCGGTGCAGAACGCCTCGCTCGTCCGCATCGGTGCCCGCGACGAAGACATTCAGGCCGCGCGGGCGCAGGCGGCTCAGGCACAGGCAGCCCTGGCCGCGATCGACGTCCAGCTGCGCGACGCGACGATTCGGGCGCCCTTCGCCGGCACGATCACGAAGCGCGATGTGGAGCCGGGGCAGATCGTCTCGCCGGCGACGACGTCCACGAACCCGCTGTTGGTGCTGAGCCAGGTCGACGACGTCTACGCCGAGTTCGTCGTGCCCGCGCAGCACCGCTTCGAGCTGCAGCCCGGCCAGACCGCGCTCCTCGGTGTCGACGGGCTTCCGGGACAGACCTTTCAGGGGAGAGTCGAGCTGGTCCGGCCCGCGGCCGACGCGCCGAGCCGAACGTTCGGCGTGCGCATCCTGGTGCACAACGTGAACGGGGCGCTGCGCCCGGGGATGTTCGCGCGCGGCGCGATTACCACGGGCGTCCGGCATCAAGTGCTGCAGATTCCGGAAGGCGCCGTCGTCACGGCGGCTTCGGGCCCGATGGTGTTCCTCGTCCGCGACGGCCGGGCGGTCCGTCGCCCGGTGACCGTCGGCGCGCACCACGACGGCATGGTCGACGTGGCGGCCGGCCTCGCCGCGGGCGAGACGGTGGTTGTTCAGGGGCAGGACGCCCTCACGGATAACCAGCCCGTCTCGGTCCGCCGGTAACCGGTAAGAGGAGGGCGCCCCGATGCAGTGGATCGCCGGTCTGTCCGTCCGCCGTCCCGTTCTGGCCGCGGTCATCATCCTCGCGATGGTGTTCCTCGGCGCGTTCTCCTACGCGGGCCTCAAAGTCGAGCGCTTCCCGAACGTCGACATCCCGTTCGTCATCGTCACGGTCGTCGATCCCGGCGCGTCGCCGGAAGAGATTGAGACCGACGTTACCAACAAGATCGAAGACGCGGTGAGCTCGATCAGCGGCATCGACCACACCCAGTCGACGTCGGCCGAAGGCATCTCCATCGTGGCGATCCAGTTCGTCCTGGAGAAGAGCATCGACGTCGCGGCCCAGGACGTCCAGAACAAGATCAACGGGATCCCCGATCTTCCCGCCGGCATCGACCCGCCGACCGTGTTGAAGTTCGACCCGAGCGCGATTCCGATCATGACGGTCGCGCTCTCGGCGAACCGGCCGGTCCGGGATCTCTCCGAGTACGCGGACA